>JAPOOX010000257.1 GCA_026713185.1 Gammaproteobacteria bacterium | reverse complement strand
CGCATTGCCTGCTACATCTGGCGATTTCATGCAAAAACAGTCGCTTATCGCACATTTGGGCCGATATACTCACACTCTAAGAAAATTAGCCTGATACACAGCCTGCCGAAATGCGTGTATTGGCAATATTTTTCATATTCCTTGCAGTGAATATTCTTTTGGTGTAATATTAATGCCGACAAAACAGGAAAGGTTTGCCATTTTTCTGGAGCGTTTAGCGTCTGCGCCCGCCGCTTCCAGTATGGAAGAGGCATTTGACTTGATCGCCCAGGCACTCAACGCGGTTGAAAATGAATTCAGTGGTGTGCCTTATGCGCCCGATGAACACCTGAATGATGGCCGGATGTACCCGCCCCAGGCCGATGCGGCACGCAAAGTTGACGGAAGACCGGATTTGATCCGCTATCGTAGTCGGGGGCACAACACCTGGATTAGCGCGACCGGCGCGATACTTATTACAACGGTACCCGGTCATCAGGTTGTTTTTGAAAAGCCTGGCACAAACGGGTTGGATTTTTAGTGAGGTAGCTACAATGACAGCACTCGATCAATTCATTGCTAATGCACAGGAGCTGAAGCCGTCTATCAATATTGCCATTGATCGGCCTGCCGATGAGCAGGGTGACTACTGGCTGGACGTAACCAGTGATCATTTTGAGACGACTTTGCTCTGGCGCGCTGATCGTGGCTTTGGTTTCTATTCGGGCGAAACCGCGTATGGCGATAAGCCTGATGAACTGTACAAAAAACCAGAGATGGCGGCGAAACGCCTGGAACAGTTAATGGAATCTTCTGATGAAGAAATATCATCTCAAGCTGTTCCCTGGCTCAAGGATTTGCGTACCTTGATCGATATTCCGCAAACCACACTGGCAGACCGGCTGGCCATCCAGCAAGCGGCAGTCTCTCGACTGGAAAGTCGAGACGATATCAAATTGAGTTCATTACTCGCTTACATGGATGGGCTGGGCGTGCGTCTGAAAATAAAAGCCTATAACGACGATTTTGAGATGTCGGTGCCAGTCGTTTCCAAACCATCGTCATCATGAAAGTGAGGAGTTGACCATGATCAATCTAAACCTTTTGGTCATAATCGTCATCGTCCGGGACTGCAAAATGTTGTAATGGAATCCCCGCGTCCATAATCTCTTTTTCCACCGAAAAACGCTGTAAGTTGCCAAAAATCCGGCAAATGGACATTGCCTGAAGACAGACTCATAATACGGTCCTGAATGCACCTGGTGTCAGAATATTAAGGTTTGACTTTGTCTGACAGTGAACATGTGGTTGATGTGACAGATGGACGGTTACTGCGTAGCCGGGACAGTAAAAGAAAAATTGTCAATGCAATGCTTGAACTGGTGCGGGAAGGTCGCATTGCACCTACCGCAGAGGAAGTAGCGCAACGAGCACAGGTAGGTTTGCGCACAGTATTTCGCAGGTTTAAAGACATGGAGAACCTCTATGCCGAAATGTCTGTTGCTATCAGCGAAAAAGTGGCGCCTGTAATAGACCAGGCACTTGCCCATGACAGTTGGGGGGACAATCTGCATCAACTGGTAGACCGTCGCCTGCAGGTATATGAGATTGTAATGCCCTACAGGGTTGCCGCAGATGTCCTCAGATTCCAATCCAACATTCTGCTAACCCATCATACTCAAATCGTCAGAGACGAAAGGAAACGGCTGCTTGCAGTCCTGCCAGGTGAAATAGAGCGTGACAGACCCATGATAGAGGCTCTTGAAGCCGTGCTCAGTTTTGATATGTGGAATCAATTGAGAAATGATCAACGCCTGAGTGCGACTGAGGCTGGCGAAGTAGTCAAACGGATTATTACCAGTCTGTTACCTGAAGCCAGAGGAAACTGAACAGGATTTCAGTCAGTCTACTGTTATTGGGTAATACAAACACAGAATGAAAGATATGCTGACCGGCATAAAGATTATAATAAAATGGAGGCTGGGGTCGGAATCGAACCGGCGTAAACGGTGTTGCAGACCGCTGCATGACCACTCTGCCACCCAGCCCCTCAAAAGCAGGCGATTCTAAAACATTATCCGGTTTTTTTCAGAACATTATGTCCATTTGTTTTCCGGGATAGGTGAATTGTTCAACCGACAGAGCAGAACGCTCGTCTGAATTCAATCCCAGTTTACGACATGCCAGGTGAAAACGGTTGTTTATCAGTTTCGCGAATACGCCGGTACCGCGCATCCTTTCACCAAACTCACTTTGATAAACCCGTCCGCCCCGGGACTGCCGAATAATATTCATTACCTTCTTTGCCCTGTCCGGGAAGTGTGCTTCGAGCCATTCGACAAACATTTGATTTACCTCAAGCGGTAAACGTAACAGAACGTATCCTGCAGAAATCGCTCCGGCTTTTTTACCGGCAGTCAGTATGTCTGATAATTCATGATCGTTGATACAGGGAATAACCGGCGCCGCCATCAGGGTGACCGGAACCCGGGCTTTTGTCAGTGCTCTGATCGCTTCAATCCGGACCCGGCCTGACGGTGCACGTGGTTCCAGTTTGCGTTTGAGGTTGTTATCCAATGTGGTCACGCTGACAGCGGCGCTGCACAGGTTCTGCTCTGCCATTGGACCAAGAATATCCAGGTCTCGGGTAATTAACCCGCTCTTGGTAATAATGGTAAATGGATGCTGGAATTCCTGCAGGACTTCCAGTATCGATCTCGTTGTCTTCAACCGGGCTTCCAACGGCTGGTATGGGTCGGTATTAGCGCCAATGGATATTGGTTTGCAAACATAGCCAGGACGCAAAAGAGTCTCTCGCAGCAACTGGTCTGCATTGGGTTTGATGATGATTTTGGATTCAAAGTCGATCCCCGGTGACAAATCCCAATAAGCATGCGTTGGCCTCGCATAACAGTAGATGCAGCCATGTTCGCAACCGCGATAAGGGTTGATCGACTGGCTGAATGGAATATCCGGCGATTGATTGGTTGAAATGATGCCCCGTGATGACTCTTTGAGGACAATGGTTTTTACCGGGGATGTCTGTGTCTCGTCTTCACCGGGATAATGCCAGCCATCGTCGAACACTTCCAGTGACTTATCTGCATAACGGTTGGTGGGATTGGACAGTGCGCCACGTCCTTTAACCGGTCTGCCAGGTTCAGCCATGTGCTTTTCATCAGGCATGATCCAATCATACCATAGTTACTGTTTATGTATACAGATAAATTACATATCCGTGATGATGTTACAACCGGTAGGCACTTACCGCAGTGTCGTGGAATAAAGCCAGCCTTTCTTCTTCGCTTTTTGATGACGTCATTTTTTTAAAAGCATTCCAGAGAACCGCATAAGAGCAGGAATCCCGGTCTACAGGGAAGTTACTTTCAAACATGCATCGATTGACGCCAAAGGTATCGATGCAGTGTTCGTAGTAAGCAGCTGTCGCATCAACAAGTTCGTCAGACGAAGGTGGCACTTCCCGTTTGTGCCAGTCATAACCGTTTCTTTTCATATTGATACCACCCAGCTTGAAATACACATTGTTACAATCTTTCAATTCCGTGATATTTTCCTTCCAGTCGTTGAACACAGCTTCTTTTTGACCCCTGTAAGGGCCAATACCAATCGGGCCGGCAAAATGGTCCAGGACCATTGTGACATTCGGGAACGCCCTTGCAAGATCGACAAATTCCGGAATCTGGTGATGATAGAACCAGGCATCAAAAACGAGGCCCATATCATCCATGACTGACATTCCTTCGCGAAATTCGTCACGCAGCATCAGTCCCTGCGGTGGATTGGTATGAGAATTATTGATTTCTACACTTTCATGCCATCCTGCCGCATGGCGGATTCCTTTAAATCGCTGCACACTCGCCTGACAATGTGCCTCCAGAACAGGTTTTACTGAAGACCCCAACATAAGGTCGGCAAAACCAACGATACCACTGGCGATCCTGGTTGGCCCAAACTGGCCACTGGCACTCATGGCTGCGATGCCCTGTACAAACTCGGTCTCACCTACAGGCGCCATGTCCTTACTGACTCCCTCGCGATACATTGAACTGCACTCGACAAATACCGTGCTGACAATCCGGTGTCCACTACCCGTGTCACTCAGTATTTCATCCAGCAGATACCGATTTGTGGACCGGTACCAGAGATGGTGATGCGGATCACAGATAGGCAGGTCCGGTTCCAGAATTGGTTCTGATACCTGTTGTAACCATTCAAGATTATCCATTGGTTTTTGTGTTTACCCTTTACCCTTTACCACTCGCCCGTATTTTCCATGGATGCCCATGGTTCCATTGATGGTTTTGCATCACCTTCCTGTAGAATTTCTATCGAGATATTGTCAGGAGACCTGACAAATGCCATATGGCCATCACGGGGTGGTCTGTTGATGACAACACCATTGTCCTTTAGTTTCTGGCAGGTTTCATAAATATCTTCCACGGCATACGCCAGGTGACCAAAATTTCGGCTTCCCTCCCCAAGATTGTCCCCGTCCCAGTTGTAAGTCATTTCAATCTGGGCATCGGAATCTCCTGGCGCCGCAAGAAAAACCAGTGTGAATCGTCCCTGTTCGCTATCGATGCGCCTGACTTCTTCAAGGCCCAGTCCGCCGCAGTAAAATTCCAGTGATTTGTCAATATCGTTTACCCTTACCATGGTGTGCAGGTATTTCATTGATAGCTCCCTATTTGGATAGTTCTTTAAGTTAATATTGTCTTAACGACTGTTTATGAGCCAGATTCTCTACGGTTTGTCAGTAGAAAGAAACAGGGTGGCTTGAAATAGCCCCCCGATTCAGGTGATTATTGTTGGCGTAATACAACAAATTCTTACTTTTTCAAGGAATGAGGTTCACTCTGAATTGCACCATAAACCGATCAAGAGACTGGTGCAGTGCTTATTCTGATGGAGAGAGCTGCGAACATCAATGGTCAAATTGTTCCTGCTTTACCATGAACTGATGACCACCAGGAGATAATAATATGCTTGAGCTAGGTGTCATTGCCGATGATCTTACAGGTGGCATGATGGTCGCCAGTCTGTTGGAACGTGAAGGTGTTCGCTGCCCACTGGTCACCTCAACAGATGCACTTGGTCATCTTGATCCATCCGCACAGGCAGTGGTGATTGGCCGTAAAATCCGACTGATACCCGCTGATGAAGCCCGTGCAGACGTCAGAAATTCTGCAGTTGCGTTGAAGTCGGCCGGGACCAGGCGAATTTATTACAAATATTGTGCTACGTTTGACTCCACGGAGAAAGGCAACATTGGTCCAATCGCAGAAACGCTGATGGAAACGTTGAATACAGACCGGACAATTTTCTGTCCTGCATTCCCTGAATACTCAGTAACGGTGTTTCAGGGGCGGATGTTCCTGGGAGGTACCATGCTGGGTGAATCTGGAAAAAAGTTTGATCCAGTGACGCCAATGACGAATTCAAATCTGGTTGAGGTCCTGCAGGCACAAAGTCAATCCAGAGTGGGACTACTCTCACATGGCAAGTTGGTACAAGGTAAAGAAGCAGCAGTTCAGACACTGGATGAACAGGTTGCCCGGGGTAATAACCTGTTCGTCGTGGATGCCGTAGATGATACTGATGTTACCCGTATAGCTGAGTTGACTGAAGACTGGCCGTTGACCACCGGTGCAGATGCCCTGCCTATGTTTCTGGCTCGTACCTGGCTTACAAACCTTGATAATATCGAGCAGAGAACCCTCTTACCTGCTTCTCCCGGGCATGAGGCGGTAATTGCCGGTAGTTGTGCAAATGCTACTTTGCGACAAGTCGCACACTTTGAAAAGCACCATCCGGTGTTCAGATTTGATTTGTTGCAGGCAGAATCAAACCCACACATTATTGATTTGTTCAAGGATTGGGCTGCCAGCAGGATAAAAGAAGGACCTGTTGCCGTCACGACTTCAGCAGATGTTGATGGTGTGCAACGGGCACAACAGATCCTGGGTATAGATGGTGCTGCAAATCTGGCAGATGAGCTCCTCGGTCAGAGCGCCCTTGCGTTACAGGAACTCGGTGTCAGGAAATTTGTTGTCGCCGGTGGTGAAACCTCAGGTCAAGTCATGAATTCACTGGGAATCAACCAGGTTCAGGTTTCTTCATTCGATAACCTGAGTGGTGGATACTGTCATATGGCAGGATCGGATGCACATTCTTTGGTGTTGAAAGCTGGAGCTCTCGGAAATGAAAGTTTCTTCTTTACCGCCCTTAATCGTATGCGCGCTGCAGATGAAGCCGCGTAGTAAACAGGAGATATCCAATGACAGATAACCAGAATGAAACCAGTCTACGGCAACAGCTTGTGGAACAATACAAGCATGTTGAACAAATCGGCCTGAATGAACTGGCCTCAGGCAATCTCAGTTGTCGTTTTGGTAACGGGATGCTGATTTCTCCATCCGGTGCTACAGCTGAAACAATCGCGCCAGAGAATATTGTACAAATTTCACTGGATGGTGAGTGGGAAGGTGATCGCAAACCTTCTTCGGAGTGGCGTATGCACGCTGCTATATATCTTGCCCATGAGAAGGCGGATGCGGTTGTACACACGCACTCGGATTATTGTGTCGCGATGGCCTGCCAGCTGTTACCCCTGCCGGGATTCCATTACCTGGTGGGTTCTTTCGGCGGTAACGATGTTCCCTGTGTACCCTACTCGACCTTTGGAACTCAATCACTCGGTGACGATGCCGCCAATGCCTTGAAAGACAGGACGGCTTGTCTTCTCGGGAATCACGGCATGATCTGCCGGGGACGTAACCTCAAGTCAGCGGTCGTTCTGGCGCATCGATTGGAAATCATGTGCAGACAGTATGTATTGACACGGAAACTGGGGGAACCCATGCTGCTGACTGATGAGCAATGGACTGAATTTTTCGATCGTGCCAGGAAAGTCAGTTATGGGAGATTCATATAGAGCTGAACCGGACTGATCTATTGTTCCAGGATTCTGAATTTCAATAGGAAATCTGTTCTACTGTGAAGTCTTCGGAAAGGAGTTGAATAATGCCTTCCGGTCCACCCATATGTAATGCACCTGCGACAACCATAAACTTGCGTTGGGTATCCAGGTAGCCACGAATTTTCTGGACCATGTTCAGGTTTCTTTCCAGAATCAACCTGTCCATCTGATTCTGAAGTTCAGGATACTCCAGGATCTGATCTATGGCCAACTCATACAACCCATCCGCATCGCCACTGCGCCAGGCTGAAATCATCTTGCCAGTCTCTTCCTGAACCTGGTGTCTTTCCGAGAGATATGCCCGGAGGGAAAGGTCCTGAATTTCCATATGTTCTCCGGATAAAAAACTGATCTGCTGGGCAGCAGTTTCAAGTCCATCAGTTTCTTTGTCCTGATCCATTGCTTTCTGATTCAGGTGCTGGTCAAGACCAAGTTCGGTTTTAAAACCGAGTTGCTCCAAATCCATGATGCTTATGTACAGTGAGAGCATCCAGGGTTTCATTTGACTCACCTGGTCCAGTTTGATTCCTTCCTCCTCCAGATAGTCATTAAGCAATTCCAGCGTTTCCGGCGAAAGATCATCGCTGATGGTAGCAGGCGGGGTGTATATGCCTTGCTGTTCCATTAAATTGGCAATCTCTATTTCATCCATTTCCGTCAGGTCAATCTCGAACACAACCACATCTGACTCGTTGAAGGCCGCAGTGATTGGATAAGGCAAGGGATACATATCCTCCTTCATGAGATGCACAGACCCCAACAGGTAAACCCGGGAACCCTCATGATCAATTTTCCAAAGGCACAGTTTGTTAGAGTCATCTGCCTGGTTGACACCAAACAGACAAGTCAGAACCAGTAAACAGATGAATGGCAAAACTCTATTCAGAGGCAATCGTCCACTCCGTAACATTTGTTTATCCAGCATCATCCACGCTGCGATATTTATTCAACAACATCGAATCCTCCAACATATACCGGACTGGACCATATGGTTTCATCCTCATAACCACGGATCCTCAGATAATAGTAATCGCCTGCTCGAATATCTTTCGTATCAGTAAAGTCAAAGGCATAACTGTTGACACTTTCCCTTTTGACCAGCGATATTTCAACCTGGTCCTTGTAACCACCGGCATCAAAATACCGTTGGTAGACACCATTTTGCAAATTGTCCAGGGATACCCGCTGGTTTATCGCGGGTGTATCCGGGCCGGATAACCTGCCGGTACCTGCCATGATGTGCAATTCCAGGTAGACGTCATCCTGTTGTTGTGCAATTTCGACAATAAAACTACTTCTGTCACCCTGGGTCCAGGTAATAAAGTCAATACGTTGATTATCTTCCGGGTTGACCAGTATATCCCTATAGTGGTTCTCCCGGTAACCACCAGCTTCTATATTTTCTATGGAAGCACCTTCGACCCGAAGATAACCAACCCATTCCCGACCCTGTCGAGGAAGTTCCCAGGGTTGACCAGGAGGCTGGCTTGGGGACATCAGGCTGATTTGAATTCTGCCAGTTTCAGCCGCCGACCCTGGCAACCTCTGGTCGATGACTGTCCCGTTCTTCAACAATTCGATTCTATCCAGATTGTAAGGAGCGTGGACCTCACCTGTGACATTTCGAATACGGGAATCGGTAACCCTGCTGCCGGGCAATCCTTTATTCAACGTCCAGTTCAATATTGGTTTACCTGCAGACACTGCGTAGGTTCTACCTCTTGACAACGCATCAATCCAGGTTTCCTGTGGAAAAACCAGGACCGCTGATTTCCCTCGTCCCTGTTCTTCTCCGGGGAGATGTGTGGCTCCCGTTGCCAAAAATCCAACCTTGTAACCATAACCGGCGAGTTGGTTGCCATACCATTCGTATAGCGAAAGTCCGGACAAAATTTCTGTGAGGATGGGTAATTCCGGATTAAGTCTGCGATGGTCCACAGGAATATTTCCGGATGGAATCTGCAGGGACCCGGTCCCATAATCGAGCAACAACAGATTCCCGCCCTGTGCAAGCGGACGCATGATCTCATGAGATCTGATATTTTCTGCATGGACATTACTGACTACCAGTGGTACATCAAGATCAGTGAAGTACTTTGTCCTGATTTCCCCGGGACTTAAAAGACCTCCGGTTTGCTGATCATGCAGGTGCAGGTCAACCCAGGCGATTCGATGCTCAATCTTCTCTTTGACAATGATGATGTTGGATTTTCCCACAAGCCCACCTCCAGCGGACCTGCTCTCTATGTAGTGCAGGCCATCTTCCTCAAACTGAAGTCCGGGAATCACGATTTCTGCGGTATCACCCGTCTGTACCCGCCGATTAAATTTTCCATCGACCAGTATTTCCAGTGATATTGAGCTACCTGAAACCGGATTGCCATACTGGTCGGTGATCAGCAATCGAACATCAAACAGATCACCCCGTTGTACTAGAGATGGTGCAGAAATACCAATCTTTACAGGTGGACCTGGCTTTATCGGGAATGTTGTAACTCTGACAGGTTCCAGACCTGTACCGGGGTTTACGCCAATATAAATCGGAAATGAAAACCTGTGGGCGGTTTCCGGCAGCTTCAGATTGCTGTATTGCAGATTGAGTCTTTCACCCGGATACAGTGTGCCTTCTACAACTTCAAATTCAGTCAGCAGACCAGCTCCAGATTTAACCCCCTGGATACTGTCACGTTCAACAGACCGGGAATTAATCATCACATTCCCGGTGACTAAGGCAATGTGATTGGCGCCTTCCTTTTTTCGCGACTGTAGTTGTCCCGGATAGTGAACAGGTTGGTCGATGTATATAAGACTACCCACCCCCAGTTCTCTTGTAATCTCAATATACTGGACCAGGTCCACTGTCTGTCCGGCATGAACACTGTTGTTCATCTGCCAGTATGCTGTAAAGTGACCGTTATTCCTTGAGGTCGAATCTCCCTGATCATCCATCTCCATGGCGAAAGCCGGTAAAACCAACAGAGATAGAGTTGTCAACAGGTAGAGAACGGCGATGACCACTTTAATCATAATAATTCATATGGCGCTGTATATCTGGAAGAGCCCTCAACGGGGTTCAATAAAGAGCCCTCAGCGGGTCTTCCTCATCCCCCGATCAGTTTCATGACTGTGACTTCACCTTGAAAAGCAAGTTTTTTGTCTCCCAGCGCCTTGGCCAGAATATCCTGCAGACCGGGTAAAACCAGATGCGGTGGTGATGTCAGCAAATCTCCGATGTAATGTTTATTAATGCTGCTGAGACATCCATACAGATATCCATCTGAAGACAGGCGTAATCTGGTACAGGATCGGCAGAAAGGCTCACTCTCGTTCGCAATCACTCCAAACACGCCTTTGTCAGGTATATGGAATCGTACAGCGGTTGAATCATAGGGGGCGTTGGTTCGTGTAAATTCATACTGCTCACCAATCACTTCCAGCAAGGTTTCCATGGAAACAAAATCTGTTGAAAAACTGCTGCTATGCAGTAGATGCCCCATTCGCATGAGTTCAATAAAGCGTAATTCGATACCTCTTTCCAGACAGAAATCGAGCATCGGCAAGATTTCTGATAGATTCTGAGTGCGCAGGGGAACCATGTTGATTTTTATTCTGAGGCCAAGATCCAGCATGGAGTCTATACCGGACAATACAGTTTCGAGATCACCTCCCCTGGCGATTTGCTTAAATCGGAGAGGATTGAGCGTATCCAGACTGATATTAATACGCTTCAGTCCCGATTCGGCGATAACATCCTTTTTCTTAAGGAGTAGCTGACCATTGGTTGTAAGGCTCACGTCTGAAAGTTCAAGGTCCATTACACCCAGCAGAAAATCGTCAAACCGCGGTGCGACCAGAGGTTCTCCACCAGTGATTCGTACTTTATTGATACCGGTAGCCTGTTGCAGCAGCACAACTGCATTGAGTAAATCAGTTGCGGGTAATTCGTTCCTTGCTTTCAGTAAACGTTTGCCGTCAGGTACACAATATGTGCAGGCGTAGTTGCAGGCCGCCGTCAGACTGACCCTGAGGTTTCTGAATCTTCTGCCAAGTTTGTCTACAATCATGGGAGCACATTATGTCATGCATTGCTATTGTTGAATAGCAATGCTGTCGCTTTCGATAGGGTACAATTTAAAAACCTGTAAGTATGTTGAGTCCACATGTCCGCTTTTGATTTTATGACGAATCCACTTATTGCCTGGCTGAATCGCGAACGTCCAACACGACCCTATCCGCTGAGCGATTTTGAACGTATCAGTTTCGAGCTGAAACCCTGTGACATTCTCCTTGTTGAAGGACGCTCTAGGGTAAGCGAAGTCATTCGCTGGGTAACACAGAGTTCCTGGACCCATGCGGCTCTTTATATCGGCCGCATACATGACATTGAAGACCCGGAATTACGTGAAATAGTCCAATTCCATTACACAGGGGATACAGGTGACCGACTGGTCATCGAAAGCCTGCTGGGTCATGGAACGATAATCAACAATCTGACAATTTACAAAGATGAACATCTGCGCATCTGCCGACCATCCCGCCTTGGTATAAAAGATGGCCAACAGGTCATCAGGTATGCGGTCAGCCGTTTAGGTATGGATTATGACATTCGACAGATTTTTGATCTTGCCAGATTCCTGTTTCCCTGGCGAATTCTCCCCCGGCGATGGGCGTCCAGCCTGTTTCAACATGGTTCCGGACGATCCACCAAGACTGTTTGCTCTACAATGATCGCGGAAGCATTTGCATTCATCGATTTCCCCATCCTCCCTCTGGTCAAGCAATCCACTGAAGGAGTA
Organism: Gammaproteobacteria bacterium; assembly: GCA_026713185.1. Lineage (GTDB taxonomy): Bacteria > Pseudomonadota > Gammaproteobacteria > Pseudomonadales > Azotimanducaceae > UBA7455. The sequence goes on along the minus strand of JAPOOX010000257.1, from coordinate 3,237 downwards.
CAGTTGTTCCGGCGTAATCCAAAACTGTATACACCCAGTCATTTTGATTATTCCCCCTATTTTGAAATCATAAAATATCCTTTTGTGGATTTCAGATATGACCAGGATCACCACCTTTTACCCTGGGAGGAGAGAAATGATCTATCTGAACAGGAGGATGGGATGTACTTCAGTTCCCCGGACGTTGAAGAAGCCATAGAAGAAGCATTGAAAACCAGTCGTACCGGTCCTGCTAAAGAAGAAATACCAACTTCTGAAGTTGAAAAGGCCGAAGACGGGAATTCACAAGGTGGCGGAACCTGTAGTGAGGACAGGAAACCTGTTGCAGGATCAGATTAAAGCCTGGCAATGGCTGAAACAAGATAATCAACAAAATCCCTGGACCAGAAGACCTTGTTGGACCCTTTGACCAGAATGACATCTCCCTCACGGGTTTGTCCGGCAAACGATGACAGATCAAACTCATCAACCGAATTCAGATGCCCCTGGAAACATGACCCAAACGCATCCGAAACATTTGTAAATCCCGGTCCAAATGTCATCACCAGATCTACATTGGTACATACGCCAGCGATATTTTTGTGCATGCCTTCACTCTCCGGGCCCAATTCCAGCATCTCTCCCAATAGTGCAATACGGCGCATCGCAGGATGTTTACCAAGCGCCTTCAGCGCAAATTCCATACTGACGGGATTGGCATTGTAGCTGTCATCCACAATTGTTCTTCCCGCGACATGGATATGATTCCCTCTTCCAGGTGGTGTCCCCAGTTTTTGAATGACTGCGATGCCTGCCTCCATGTCTGCCGATAAAGTGTGTGCTATAGCAAGAACTGCCAGGGCAGTCATCAGCCGATGCTCACCGGAAACAGACAGAGCCAGGGGGAATTCCCGGTCTTCAATATGAATCAGGGCAGTTGAGCCGGAGTGTTCAGCCCAAATATCTGCGCGTTCATCAAAACCAAAAGTGACTGACTGACGATCATTGACAAAATCTGCGAGATCATATGGAACCAACAGTATTCCGTCCGGTAACAGTCCGTATTGAATACTCAGTTTTTCAGTCCTGATAGCCTCAATACTTCCTAAATTGCCGATGTGCGCCGGCAGCACATTCAATATCATGGCTACATCCGGCCGCACCAGTTCGCTCAAAGGCTGGATTTCGCCGGTTTGATTCATGCCTATTTCGAAGATACCGTATTCTGTTGTTGTCGGCATACGTGCAAGAGAGAGCGGAACTCCCCAATGATTGTTATAACTACCCGTGGAAGCATGCGTTGACGCCTGATCACGCAGTATCTCTTCAAGCCAATATCTTGCGGTGGTTTTACCGGCACTTCCTGTTATGGCGGCAACACGGCCATTCATTCTCTTCCTTGATGCCTGACCAAGCTGCCACAGTCCCTTGAGTGTGTCAGGAACTGTCAAGGCCGGTAGCGGTACGTCAGTTGCTTCTGAAACCAGTAAAGCGCCAGCACCGGCAATCTCGGCTGCACCAAGGAACGAATGGCCATTACGGCTATTTTCAGAAGATGTATGGAACCCGGGACCCGGGTCACCAGACAGAGCGATGAATAAATCACCAGTTTGCAGAGAGCGGCTGTCGATACTGACACCCTGAATATCGGGGCCATTCTCCGGTATGGTTAAATCCAGAGCAGTCAGCAACTCCTGCCATCTCCATAAGGTCATGATCAGGGCCTTTGCTTTTCGATTTCCGGCTCAATCAGATGATGTACCATGCGTACCGCATTTTCTTTTCCCTGATAGTATCCAGGCAGAACCTCGACTTCTTCATAGTGATTTTCCCTGTAGAAGGATCTTGCACCCATGTTGTTGTAACGAACTTCGAGTACAACCTGCCCTATTCCTGCCTCCAATGCAGATTTTTCAAGCCAGTTCAGTAGCGAGGTGCCGGTCCTGCGTCGACGTCCAGTAGAGGATACCGCCAAAAGATTCAGATGAGCATGGATATCATGAAACTCCATTACTGCAAATCCTACGAGTTCCACGCGAGTACGGGCAACCAGAACCACGCTGTCCGGGTGCTTGATCCTGGACAGCATTTGAGGCGATTGCCAGCGCCAGGTGAGTCCTTGCTCAATCAATTTTCGTGACATTTCAGCCAACGCCTGTGCTTCCGAATTTCTCGCCAGACGAATTTCAATCGGGTGTTCTCCACGGGCTTGGCTGTAATTTTTCACACCAGTGTCCTGCTTCCATTCAGTTGCTGAATATTCTTCACAAGTTAACATAAAATATGAATCGTGTTACAGCACCAACATGACTTCGATGTGGTAGGATGCATGTTTTATCGAGTTCACTCTTATCGATAATGACGAAAAAAATCCAGGTTAAGTCGACCTGATTGCTCCGCAACGGCGGCAGGGCGATTTTTTTCACCCGCTGAAGGCTCCTATATGAAAATTCTCCGTGGTTTATGGCGCGGTATCACCGCAGTAAAAAGTGCGCTGGGCAACATTATCTTCCTGCTTATCGTCATCCTGATAGCTATAGCCGTATTCTCCTCCGATAACGTCAGAATCGATGATGATACTGCTCTTGTTTTGAGCCCGTCTGGTGTCATCGTCGAGCAGCAATCAATTATCAGGCCATTTGACGGGTTGCTTCAGCAAAGCCGTAAAGAAGTAGTGTTGCGTGATTTACTGAAGGTAATTACGCATGCCCGAAACGATAGCCGTATAACTGCCATGGTTCTTGATCTCTCAGAACTGCAGGGCGCCACCATGGGCAATCTTGAAGAAATCAGTACTGCGCTTACAGACTTCAAGGTATCTGGTAATCCTGTTTATGCCTTCGGCGATGAATTTACCCAGCAACAGTATTTCCTCGCTTCACAAGCGGACAGGATTATCCTTAACAAAGACAGTTTCCAGGCGCTCGGTGGTGTTTTTCTGACCGGATTCGGTATTTATCCAACCTACTACAAGTCAGCGCTCGATAAATTGAAAGTGGACATCAATGTTTTTACCTCTGGAGATTACAAGGATGCAGTTGAACCCTATCTCCTTGAAGGTATGTCCGAAAAGGCAAAAGAGGCAAATTCGGCATGGCTGCGGGAACTATGGCTGATATATGGCAATGCCATCACAGAGAACAGGGGAATCAGTGTTGAGTCGCTTGAAGATTACATCAATTCCTACGGCTCCTTACTTGCCGCGGCAGGGAACGATTCAGCGCAACTTGCCCTGAACCATGGTTTTGTCGATGAATT
>JAPOOX010000249.1 GCA_026713185.1 Gammaproteobacteria bacterium | reverse complement strand
GTTCAGCACTGTCCGCATGAGGGTACAGACTACTCGATTCTGCCATCACGCTTTCTCCTGAATATTCACACTTTTCAGTAATGTCCACATGCGGGTACAGACCAACTGTTTGAGCCATTTCGTCCTCCCTAAAAATTTACGTCGTTAACGCTGGTAATACCCAGGATAACGCTGACGATGATGAGTCCCACCACACCGCCCATGGTCAACACGGCAAGGGGTTCGATCAGGGTCAATACCCGCTGCATCCTGACTCTTGATGCTTCATCGCAGAGTTTTGCCGCCGATCGCATCATCTCCGGCAGCTTTGCGGTCTTTTCACCGGACCGGATCAGGTTGAGTGCCGTGGCCGTCAGTACGGTGGTTTTTTCAAGACTCTCGCCCAGGCTCATGCCACCCTTGACATCGGATATCACCGAGACCACTTCCAGCCGGCGACGCTTGTTGCGCAGGGACTGAACCGATAATTCCAATGCCGTCACCAGATCCACCTTGCTGCTCAAGAGCGCAGACATCACGGAGGACCACTTTGTGGTTTCGGTCTCCGCCAGCCATCTTCCTATCAAGGGAACCCTGTCCATGATCCCGAGCATTGCTTCCCTGAATTTTCGATTGCTGACCGTAAAAAACAGCACGGCGGCGATCATCCCCGCGATAATCAACATCATAAGCAGGTTCTCATTAACCCAGAGACCGGTTTGCATCACGATTTTGGAGAGCAGGGGGAGATTGTCACTGCGCTCCAGCAACGGTGCAAACTTTGGCACGACAAAGACGAATATCAGCATCACCGCCGACAGACTGGCAATGACGAGAATCGACGGGTACATCAGTGCGCTCTTCAGATCACGGGAAAGCTGCAGTTCATACTCGAATTGATCCACCGCTTCCCGCAGACTGGCAGAAAGATTGCCGGTCAACTCTCCGGCCTTTGCCAGATGATGAAAATACGACGGCAGATCGAAGTCGGCGCCAGCCAGTGCCTCGGCAAAACTCTGGCCCCGCCTGATCGACACCGACATCTGCCGATACTGCCGGAGCAGACTTTCCGGGTATGTCGCATGGGACTGGGATTCCAGGGTGTCGGCAATACTGACGCCGGACTCCAGCAACGTGGTCATCTCATGGAATGACACCAGCAGGTCTTTCTTTGTGGCTTTTCTGGCGAGCCCGGAAGACGTTTCCCTGGCTGGCCGGATGTCGGTAACCACAAGCTGCTGCATTTGCAGCCGCCGCACCAGTTCCGCTTCGCTGGCCGCTTCCAGTTCGCCCGGAACCGTGGCGCCCAGGCTGTTTATTGCTTCGTATGCGTAGTTCATATTGATTCGGTTTCCGACACAACGCGCAACACTTCTTCTATGGTAGTTTTGCCGGTGGATGCTTTCAACAGGCCATCCTGGTACAGCGTGCGACAGCCTTGCTGTCTGGCGTAGTCGCGCATCGCATTCAATGATGCACCATTGACGATGAGTTCCTGCATGCCTTCGTCCACGGGGACCATCTGGTAAATGCCCATTCTCCCCTTATAACCCGTATTCTGGCACTCCTGACAACCGACGGCACGTACCCAGTTGCTGCCGATGTAGTTCTGCGGTAAGCGGGAGGCTTCCTTTTTGATCTCGTCCGGCGGGTCCATTTCTTGCATACAATTGCTGCAGACCGTGCGCACGAGACGCTGCGCCTGAACACCCTTGACCGGCGCCGCCACCAGAAACGGTTCCACGCCCATGTCGATCAACCGGGTAAAAGATGAAATGGCATCATTGGTGTGCAGGGTCGATAACACCAGGTGCCCGGACAGGGCAGACTGAATGGCGATCTCGGCAGTTTCAAAGTCACGAATTTCACCGATCATGATTACGTCCGGGTCCTGCCTCAATATGGCGCGCAATGCCCGGCTGAAGGTATAGCCTATTTCCGAGTGGGTCTGAATCTGGGTAATACCGGGCAAACGGGATTCAACCGGATCTTCCACGGTCATGATTTTGCGCAGGCCATCATTAGTCGCCAGGATGGCGCTGTGCAGCGTGGTGGACTTGCCGGAACCGGTGGGACCCGTGACCAGAATGATACCGCCATTGGACCGGGCCCAGGTCTGCATCAGTTCGTAGTGGTCGGGCGCCAGACCGATGTTGTCCAGGGACAGTTCCGCCCGGTTTTTCGGCAACAGTCGCAGGACGACGGATTCACCGCGCACACTCGGTACCGTGGACACCCGGACATCCATCTCTTCACCGCCCAATCGGGTTGTAATCCGGCCATCCTGGGGCATTCTCTTGTCGGCAATATCAAGACCCGAGATCAACTTGATCCGGGAAGCCACCGCCGCGAACCTCTCCAGCGGCTGAGTGACCCGGTCATGAAGGACACCGTCCACCCGGAAGCGGACCTTGAAGGATGTTTCCAGCGGTTCAAAGTGAACATCCGAAGCGCCGATGTCCACTGCCTGGGCCAACAGGTTGTTGACCAGTTCCACCACGGGCGCTTCTTCTGCCAGTTCCCGCAACTGCCGGGCGTCTTCGGTGTCCTGAAACAGCAGATCGACGGAATGTTCCGCCTGCAGCATGTTAAAGAGTGAATCCAGCGTGCCGGTAGTGGCCAGCAGGTATTCAATTTTCAACCTTGGATGGAAATGGCGCAGTGTTTCATCTACCTGCGGATTCATCACATCTCTGGCAATACAACAGATTGTGTCTTCATCGCCGGGCCAGATGAGAACACCTTCGGACAGGAACCATTCAAAGTTCACCTCCGAGTCTACCATGAACCGGTAGATTTCTGACGGGTCCGGACACTGGTCCTGCGTCACCAGGGGCATGGATAACTGCTCTGACATGACACTGAGCAGATTGTCCTCGGAGATCGAACCGATGCGGACCAGGCACACACCTATTCTCCCGCCTGTCTGCTGTTGCAGATGCAGGGCGCGCTCCAGGTCGGATTCCTGGATCAGATTGCGTTCCACCAGCATGTCGCCGAGTCTCTGGACCGTCTTTACCTTCAATTTTGTACCATCAATTTTGTTTGCCGGTTGATAAACCGGCTATTTTACGCAGGAAGCCCTCATCTGCACATCATAAGTGCCCGGGTTGCGACAGAATGAGTGTTTTAAGGGTTATAATTCTTTCAATTGCCTCGAAGCACCTGAAGCAGTGGACTTGCTTATCCTTAACGCGCTTATGAACGCGCTTATGAAAATAACCGAATAATAAACCGCTCGTCTCTTTCAATCAGGTCAGGCTCAGTACCGTTGTGCTCTTTCATACCCTTGAGTATCTTGCGTGGTATCCCCATCCCCATATGCTCCAGATACTGATAGTCTCGCATCACGTCTTTAAGTATCTGGTTTCTTGCAGCTCTCGTACCTGCTCGCATTCTTGCGGGTGTTATACCATTTGGGAGTCGACCAGGTGAGATAATTTCCAGCTTGTGACTATAAATCGCCAATTCTATGTCTGTACTAGTGAGAAGATAGTCCCGATGTATCAAGGCATTCACAATTCCTTCGCGAAGCACTTCAGTCGGATAGACAGGACGTTCCACCCGTCTTCCGCCATCCAGCTTTGTAGTCTTGCGTGTGTTTCGTTGAACGAAATCAAGGGCCTGTTCGACCAATCCATTCTCGACGATATTGTTGTTTATGTCGTACAGGGGAGTCATGGGACCACGCAGTTCCCCCCGTTCCTGAGCGTCATAGTCTTGCTCTTGTCCTGGATAAGCAACTGCGTCGATTCCGGCATGGGGCAAAAATCTGTTTGGTGTTTTGCCAAACAGCAACATACCGCCTACTGTTACGCCTTCTTCGGTCATGACCTCAGTGTTTACGAGCAGGGATTGCCACGCATCAGCATCTTCGTTATCAGGTATATCCTGTTGGCGAATGGCGCCAAAGTAGTTTCGAAGTCGTCGCATATCCAGGTGTGCAATTGTTGCTCCCGATACTGGCTGTAACTCGGCCCGTATCGAGCCTCTTTGCTGAAACAAGCGTGCAAGCTCTTCTCCGCTTGCCTCTCGACTTTGTGTGCCAACCCGCAATAGGTATCGGTTTGAACTGTTGTGCCACAATGCATGAACATCGTATCCGCGTGTTACTCGAATTATAGCGACATCTTTGTCCTCATCAACAGCACACACTTTTTCGAAAAAAGGTACAACAGGGGGGCGGATCTTGTCTCGGCACACACTCATTACCCAGCCCTCAAGGTCAGCAGCGCGCACGAGTCCCGAGACCGCTCCATCATCCTCTACGCCAAGAATGACGATACCACCTTCTAAATTGGAGAAGGCGACGAGTTCCTTTGCGAGTTCCTGGGTTTGTAAATCATCGCGCTTGAACTCCACTCCGGAATTCTCTCCATTCGCAATGATCTCCAGCAAGTCGGTGCGTGTCGTCATGCCTCAGAACCCGTACTTGGAACGGCGCATCTCGAATGCGGCTTTGCCGCCCTCAAGGATTTCCTCGACCAGTTCCCGCACGGGCTCGGAATCGATTGACCCCATATTTTCGGACGCTATTTTTGCGTGTCCATCCATGGCTTCGCCGGTTGCATCAAAGCCGAGAATAAGTTCGGCATCCCCGAGGACAGGGATATTGGCATTGTGTGTCGAAAAGACAAACTGCCGTCGCTGCTTTTCTTGCCGCATGATTGGCACAACACCCTCAGTGATGAAACGGTTGTCCAGATCGTCTTCGGGTTGATCGACAATGAGCGGTGTCTCGGATTCAAGCAGAAGAAGAAGCAGGACGGCTGTCGCCTTCTGCCCAGTGGAGAGGGCTTGCAGGGTCTGCCATACCGCCGGGGCTCCTTCCGGAGCGGTATTCAATTCAATCATAGTTGTAGCCGGCAGTTCGAGTTCCTCAATCCTCATGAACAGGACGGGGTCCGCCTGTGCAATCCGTTCTGCAGCACCGGAAGGCAGATCATAATGATTCATGAGCGATTCCTTGCCTTGCCTGCATCGTTGTGCCAGTTCCGGCAGGGACAACTGGTTTAGTGAGTCCAGTCGATCAAGCGCGGCTGCGAGGTTGCCCCCAACTTCTTCGCGCAGGAGTTTTCCGAGCGGGTCGCGGTTTCCTGCCATTGAGACTTTAACTCGCACCCGGTCACGCAGCTTTCGTGAGACACGACTCGCTGCAATACTGATTTCCCGGTATTCGGCAGCCTTTATATCCTCCCACTCTACCAGGAGATTACGGCGCGTCACTCCATGTGCTTCCAGGTCGCGTTGCAAGTTTTCGGTTTTCTCTTTCAGTTGTCGCAATTCTTCGATCTGATTGCGGAGTTGGATGAACTCCGCACCGTCAATCTTCGACTTCTGGAGATCTCTTAAGATTTTTTCGTAAGTTTCCTCGATCGCGCTTCTACGCTCGTTCCACTGCAACTTCGTGTTGGCAATGGCAATGTCGGCTTCGGCGAGAGCCTGGCTGAATTGCTCACCGACAACTGTGAGCTTGCCAGTCAGGGTTCCAAGAATTTGCTCTATGTCCACAAGTATATCTGCGTTCGGCAATCCTGTAAGAGCCTTTTTGGAGACGAAAGCCGTGTCTATCGGCAAACCAGCGACTGTTTCCTTCTGAAGCGTGCGGAATTGATCCAGTCTTTCTTCCAAGCTGCGAAACAATCGATCTTCACGAAGCAGCAGGCTTTTCTCCTTCAGACGTTCTTCTAGTCCGGCCTGCTGGAATCGCTTATGCGTCTCTTCGAGACCAGGCAACGCGGCAAGGCTTTCTTCCAGGCGTTGCATCTCTCGGTGCACATCCATGATCCGGATTCCAGACCGTTCGAGTTCCAACCGGATCTGGGACTTCCGATCCGAGAGAGACTTGTCGCGCTTAACGAAACGCTCCAATAGCAATGTGAGCTTTTCGGGGCTCTTGGTGAGCTCTGAAATTTCATGCTGACCGAAGACTTCCACGCCCGGAATCACATCCAGGGGTGTAAGCGTCAGAACCCCACCGGAATCGTCTCTCACTACTGGTGGATTCGGGACCGATCTTTCAATCGTGTAGCAACGTTCAGACGGCTTGTGTGACTTCAGAAGCAACGATATCTTGGTACCGGATTGAAGTACGTGTCGGATAACGCCTTCATGAGTTTTGCGCGCATCTTCTCCCAAAGGGTCGAGACCGAGCGCATAGCGTATGCTCTCGATCATAGTCGATTTGCCAGTGCCACGTCCGCCGACGAGTACATTGAGGTTTCCATTGAAATGTACAGCGGTGTCGTGGAGGAAACCGCCTTCCCAGGTCATTGCCAGAAATTCCGCATGCGGCTCTGGATTGGGGCTACTGTGCAGGCGGATACGGGATGCAGGGTCAAGAAATGCCTGACGGAATGCCTCAACGGAGACGGCTGACATCTTGATGTAGCAAGACGCAGAGGTCTTCTTCATGTCCTTGGGATCACTCACGTCAGATGCGTTTAGAATAGCCGGGATACGGTCACGCTTGTGCTGTGCATCCTTGTTTTCCAGTATTGGCCTTATACCGTCTGGCGCCTTACTAACCGGGCCGGGCAGAGCGCATGCAAGCAGGTTCGGATTGGTCCATGCATTGATGCGCGGTTGCCCAGAGAGTTTTTTCAACAACCCGCCATCTGAGGCTACGTGGGCTGCAATGCAGACAGCGCCCCAATCTTTGGAACGATCAAGGAGTTCGATTGAGTCAAAATTTCCCGTTGGCGACGGTTGATCGGCATTGTGAATGCCGCATTCTCCTATAAACCGCTCCAGAGATTCTTCCTTGTCTGGATCGAACAGGCAGAGAAAATGTACCCCGTCCTTAGTTACGGCTTCGAATCCGCTGAAAGCATGCAATCCGGCATTCCGCGCGGCGTGTATCAAGGTGGCAGATTCCTTGACACGATAGTGATCAGTGACCGCGATTACCTCGATACCAATTTCCAGGCATACATCAACAATGGCCTTGTTGTACTCCTCTTCTGATTTGAAGGCAGTTTCCATGTTGTACCTGACGATATACGCGTACGGATTGACCTGCAACGCGCAACGGTAAAACCGTGCACCATTCGGAAGATTCAGTGCAGACTGCATGCGATCCGACAGCGTATCCTTCAGACTCGTCGACTCTGCTGTCATCTTCGGAGCTCTATCAATACTACCTTGTCAGTCCTCATTCTTGTTCCGACCATTCAATTTCCCCGGCGACGCATTTGACCGCACCCCTTACAACTCATGCCAGAGAAGCTTCCTTCCTGACCAAGCTTCCTTCTTGACCAAGGTGTTCTGGAATCTCTTACAAATCGGGCGGAAAGCTGATCGACGTATGGACCGACACCGTTTCTTCGGACTTTGCCTGTCTCCCTCCGGTCATCAACACTGCCGTGACCTTCAATCATGACCCGCAACACTATACACCAGGTTCGTGAAGTTGAGAAGACAGCGTACCGGTAGAGGCCAGCAGGTATTCAATTTTCAACTTTGGATGGAAATGGCGCAGTGTTTCATCTATGCGACAGAATGAGTGTTTTAAGGGTTATAATTCTTTCAATTGCCAGTTCTTTTAGTGCCCTGTTAATTAAATGCTCTTTTTATATGCCCTCATATTCTTTACTTTTATTTTCGATAAACAGAATTCGAAGTCCTTATGACGGTAACGAATAAGCCATCGGCCACACTTGTCATCGGCTGCCATCGCTCCGGCACCAGCCTGATCACCCGGTGTTTGTCCGCTATGGGATTGACGCTGGCCGATGATCTCATCCCGGCGCAACCGGATAATCCAAGGGGATTCTGGGAAGATGCCGGTGTCACAGCCTTCAATGAACGGTTGTTGAACGCATTCCAATGCGACTGGAACTCCGTCAATTTTGCCAAGCTCGACAATATCAGGGGTCAGCGCGTTAACCGGTGGCGCGAACAGGCTCGCGTACTGATCCAGGACCACTACCCTGCTGACGGCAATTTTGTCATCAAGGATCCCAAATTCAGTCTGTTGATTCCATTCTGGCAGGAGGTCCTTGACGAACTTGAGATTGACACACGGTACCTGCTGACATACCGACCACCCCTTTCGGTTGCCGCGTCCCTGAAAACCAGGAATGGTTTCTCGCGGGAAAAATCAGTATTGATCTGGCTGGCTTATAACCATGCCTGTTTGAAATCCATACCACAGGACTCTCCTGTCTCCGTAGTCAGCTACGATTTATTCATGCAGCACCCCGTTGACCAGTGTGAGCGCATTCAGCGTCAACTGGGCATCGACAATGTGGACTGGCCATCTCTGTCGACATTCCTGAACGACTTTACGGACCCTTCACTGCGGCATCATCAGACCGATGGGCCGGTTCCTTTACCCGGATTCACCAGGGGGCTGATGGCGCATCTGGAGCATCTCTGCCGTCTGGAAGATGTCCGGTCTGAACTGTGCACCAGCAGACATGCTGTTGTAGATGAGGAACGCTTCAACCGCAAGCTTGGTGAATTTATCGCCGATGACCGTTTCAGGTTGAATTTAAGGCTCAGGGCACAGAATGAGCAATACGAGCAGCGCGTCGCTGAATTGGCAGGATGGAAACGGGAAGCCGACAGGGTCGCCCGGGAACTCTCCAGTAACACAGAAAAATATGAGTCGCAGATTTCCCGGATGCTCACCGAGCTGGCTGCATCCAATACTGACTGGCAGCAGGAAGTGGACAACCTGAACAGCCTGATGGCAGAAAAAGAGGCTGCATTCAACCAGGAACAGGAGCGACTCAATGCCGAACTGGTTGAATCCAATAGCGCCTGGCAGCAGGAAGTAGACAGCCTCAACAGCCTGATGGTCGACAAGGATCAGTCCGCTCGGAGTGAACTCGACAGCCTGAACCAACTGCTGCAAGAAAAAGAGGCTGCGTTCAACCAGGAACAACAACGACTCAATGCCGAACTGGCTGAATCCAATAGCGTCTGGCAGCAGGAAGTCGACCAACTCAACAGCCTGATGCATGACAAGGATCAGTCCGCTCGGAGTGAACTCGACAGCCTGAACCAACTGCTGCAAGAAAAGGAGGCTGCGTTCAACCAGGAACAGCAACGCCTCAATGCCGAACTGGCTGAATCCAATAGCGCCTGGCAGCAGGAAGTCGACAGCCTGAACAGCCTGATGGTTGAAAAGGATCAGTCCGCTAGGAGTGAACTCGACAGCCTGAACCAGCTTCTGGAAGAAAAAGAGGCTGCGTTCAACCAGGAACAACAACGCCTCAATGCCGAACTGGCTGAATCCAATAATGTCTGGCAGCAGGAGGTCGACAACCTGAACAGCCTGATGATCGAAAAAGATCAGACCGCCCGGAGCGAACTCGACCAACTGAACCACTTGATGGAAGAAAAGGAAGCAACGTTCAATCAGGAGCAGCAGCGCCTCGATGCTGAACTGAACACCGCTAAAACTGAATGGCAGCAGGAAGTCGACAGCCTCAACAGCCTGATGAATGACAAGGATCAGTCTGCCCAGAGCGAATTTGATCGTCTGAACGGACTGTTGATTGATAAAGATCAGTCTGCCCGGAGTGAATTCGACCGTCTGAACCAACTGCTGGTAGAGAAAGAGGCAGCGTTCAACCAGGAACAACAGCGTCTCAATGCAGAACTGGCGGAGGTCAGAAGATCTTACAGCTATCGTCTTGGTCGTTTCATTACATGGCCCGTTCGCAAGCCATTGGTTTCACTCGTTCTGCCTCTGATCAGAAACAGACACACGGTCAGACTCGCCCTGACGATGGCAGGCCAGGCGCTCCGTCATCCACTCAACGGCTTAAAGCTGCTCAGCCTGCGCAGAATCAGAAATACCATGGTCATCGTTTATCGCCGTCCGGAACTGGGTATGCAGGTTTTTGGACATTACACGGATCAATTACAGGGGAAAAATCAACGGTCGCCTGCACCCCCGGTATCGACAGGTCCAGAAATCAAAGGGAAATCCGGCAAGATTTCACTGGCATTTGAATTGCCGGAAGAACCCCGGGTGAGCGTGATCATCCCTGTCTATAACCAACTGGATTTTACGCTGGGCCGCCTGCAATCAATTGCTGATCACAAGCCGGATTGTTCATTTG
>JAPOOX010000200.1 GCA_026713185.1 Gammaproteobacteria bacterium | reverse complement strand
ACTCGTAGTCCGGCTATAATCCAAGGATGCGGAACAGTTTTTTCAATTCATCGTCATATTTGGCAGCACGCCGCATATCCTTAACGCTGAATCTTTTTTGCAGTTTGATCGCAGGGCATGGCTTTTTGTAATCGGGCCATAAGTTGAGCAGTACCTTTTTGACAGTTGAAGTGTTCAAATCGCGGCTTTCCTGCCCCTCATGCAACCTTACCAGAACTCCTTCCAGCGTTGGCCTCAGAAAAATCGGAGTGATGCCTACAACACCAAGCACCGGCCTTGGATCCCTGCCATACGCGAGATCTTCCTTAAGCCGGTCTGCATCAAGCAGTACGGCTGCTGCGCCGAAAAGCCCAAATTGACTGGAACGCTTTTTATATTCCTGAGTTGCGTACTCAGCAATCGCGAGGCTGTCTCCACCAGTCCCAACTCTTACGTCCAGATGGACATGCAATCCAGCATCGTCACATGAGCTTTGAAGCCAGGCAGCAAACGAACGCTCACTCTGCCCTTCTGTTCCGACAAAGATGCGCTTCCTGCGAGGTATCGAAATACGCGCCAAGACTTCTCATCCAAACCTGGGCAGCCCGCCCATAATGCCGCTACGATATTGTTTCTGGAGATTGCCACCTCGGCGTAGCCCACTGATGTCACTGGCGAAATAGGCGCCTGTGGCCCCACTCGCAGATTTTTTCACGATTACTACTTCCTCTTTCTCGAGTTCCTCAAGAATGGCCGGATTGTGCAGAGAGCAGAGAAGTTGCGCTTTTTCGGTATTAGTGCTGGCTTTTCTAAACCAATTGATGATCTCGATGGTGAGTTCCGTATGTAAATCCGAATCCAAACCATCCACTATCACCAGTTGACCTTCCTGTAGTGCAAGATTGAACAATGGGAACTGGCGGACCAACTGTTTTGCGCCCGATGATTCCTTTTGCATGATCACAGGACTCTGCAATCCATAGTGGGAAAAGGCCAAGCATGGTCTGCCATCCGGGAGCTGCTGCACTTGCATTTGCTGAATGCCCATATCAATGCGCTGAAGTTCACTGGAAAGTTTCTTCACTACATCTGGCGACTGTTGGTAGAAATTGGCCACCGTCTCATCTATGCCTGAGAATACGGGCTCAGGGAAAGTTGAACGAATTTTTGCCAGTTCCCGTGCCAGATGCGGGAAAACGCCAGCCTCCATGGCAGCAAGGGCGGAAATTGCTGAGGCTTTTTGCAATTTGGAAACCGTGGAAAGTCGGTCGTCTTTCGGTCTCATTCCAGTTTCTTTAGCCACATAGACTTCCCTGCCTTCGTGTCTTTCGAGCAACCGTCGAGGCCTTCCGTTAGGGAAACTGTATAACGCCTCATGAATTACCTGTGTGGGCATTAGAGTATTCTTGTCACGAATCACGGTCACTGAATATCGCAACATCCGAAACTCCGTTTCCAATCCGGAATCCATAGGCCAGCGAACGTCCAAGTCAACTTCAACTCGAGTAGAGGCGCTCGCAGTTTCTCTTGATAGGAACGGCAAAAAGTGCGGGCCATTAGCGAAATCGGGATTGTTGTACGACGCATGGGCAAAGTACAAGGCGCCAAATATCGATTGCAGGATGGTCGTCTTCCCGGAACCATTCGGACCATAGAGCGCAATTACAGCCGGCAGGCGCACATCGGGCCGGGACTTGCTTACAGGAAAGCATTCCAGTTCAGGCGTTGTCCCAGGCACGCGAAAATCGAGCTCGACTGTTTCGCGAACAGATTGAAAATTGCTTACACGAAAACGATGTATCATTTCGTTTAATTGACATTTTTTTGTCAAGATTTCAAAATAATCTACTATAACTATAGAAATTATTCAACGGAAGATTGTTGGCTAGAGTCGCTCAGTGGCTGTGCCCTCTCCGTAGGCTGCACGCAATCGCTTGAGCTTTGCCTGATCCATGCGGCCTAGATTGTCGCCAGTGCCTGTTCAAAGTCAGCCAGCAGGTCTCCGTCCACCATCGGACGATACGCGCGTGTCTGGCTGGACTGCGATACTTCCAGCGCCTTATTCGGCAGGCTGTGGTCCTACAGTACGCGCGCCCCAACCTGCCCGGAATCCGCCACCGTGAATCCACACCATGACCGGGCGGCCTTCGTCACTTTGATCCGCCCTGGTAAACACATTCAACGTCAGGCAGTCTTCGCTTTGCGCCGGTTTTGGCTGAGACGGCACATAAACGGCAACGGGGTGATCCTCGGTGTGCTGAATACAGATGGGCCTGGGCTCACTGGCATCGCGAATATCCTCCCAGGCAATAACCGGCGCTTGCCAGGGCAGTTGTTACAGATCAGCCTTCGTCCGGATTTTGCCAGCCGGTAGACCACTCCCGAAAATCGTGCAGCCTAATGCTAAAGCGCGCGATGTTCCCTTCATGCAGGCTCGTCAATTCTCTTTCGACTGATTTGATGACTTCGCTCAGTTCTTTAGTGCAAACTTTCCCATCCAAAAGCTGATCAAGTTTTTTTGCAATTCCCGATTGATAAGTGCGACTTTCGACCAAATGCCTCACTGTTTGTTTGATCAGATCTCTGTGTTTTAAATACAGCGGATCAGGGACACCCAGCGATTCCTGAATGACTTTGTAACGAGAAGCTGAACGACGATAAGCCCACTTGAAGACTTCCTTAAACAGTGAAACGTCGTTTAGTTCATAAACACCGAGTAAGCCTTCAATGTAAAGTGTTTTGGGGACATCGGTAAAAGACATCGGACAAAAGTTTCGGTTGAAAAGCGGAATGTTTGCAGCCAACCTGGAGACTCTCTTGTTGACATCTTCGAAGGGTTGCAAGTAAGGAATTTGTGCAAACACGAAAAACGCCTGTTCAAATGGGTCTTGAATTTCGTCAGCCTTTCTCAGAATTAAATCAAAGCATTCATCAATCAGCTGTGGAATTGCGGTTGGCACGTAAACTGATTGCCCTATGTCAACCGGAATCGTTCTTAATCGTCCCTGAGCTGCTGGATTACTTAACAGGTTCTCAGATAAGTATGCGTGCAAGTTGGTAATCGTAAATCTGTTAAAGCTTAACTGATCAGAAGGTTCCGCCAGGAACTCAATTGCCCCTTTGTGGTTGAGGATCATTTGAGTTTCTTGCAGGTCCTTTCCGGCCGCTGGCGTGCCATCTTGAATGAGTCTCTCCGTATCCAGAAGTGAGTAAGTATTGCCTTCCAATCGACTCGAGTTGAACGACAAATCTATCAGCAGTCGATTGAGTATTTTTCTGGCATAAGTACCAGCAGGTTGTACCTGGTCTTCAACTTGCCCAAGATCTTTGAGCTCCTCTTTTTCTTCTGCAGTCAAGTAGGAGGACCTGTTCGGCTGGTATCTATCCAGGAACTCTCTTTTGTATCCGACGTTCTCCCTATTTGTGAGTGGCGCGGATACATATTCTTGAGCTCTTTCTGCGGCTTCAGAAAGCGGAAATGTGACTTCGCCACGACCCTCTGATTCTACTTCTGGATGTGTTAGGCGACCTTCTGCGATAGCTATTTGGTATTTCGTGCCTTTAGCAACACCTTCTTTGCTTGCTTTTCCCTCGTCAATTAATTCTTTTAACCGATCTCTGATAATGTGAGATTTCAGCGTTAATCCAGCGCTCTTCATTATTTCTATCGGTGTTAGATACCGGTTCTCTTTGGCAAGCGCTGCCAGGATTTGGTCCTTTTCTAATTGAATTTCTGCTCTTTTTGACATCTTTATATCTAATCTTTTGAGAGGTTATCTAAGTTTTAAATCAAGAAAAGTTTAGATACTTTACTTATTTATTAGATAAAAGGCGAATTATCTAAGTTTATGGCAATTTTTACTCCACAATTCAAAGTGCTACATTACCAAGAGAAATAGCGTTGTCCCGGACCCAGCGCAGCCCGTGAAGGAGTCCGACGATACGACCGGGGTTAATTTATAAATCAAACCCGCGCAAATACCATTAGGAACAAGAAGCACCTACTGGAATATTATGATCTTCGCACTTCCTCCGGGTTGCGTCTATTACGAGAAGCGTAAAGACCGAAAACCTGCTGCTATTAATCATCCGGGTAAATGTACCGATTTCCTTTGTACTCGCCTTGCCTATATGATGCGTCGTTCCGATATGGATTAATCGAGGTCTGTGAGATGGCAATTGATACTCCTGAAGCAGACCGGGTTAGCCTGCCAATCAAGCTCATCTACGGCTCTGGTCAGTTCGCGGAGGGCGTTAAAAACGCAGCTTTCGCTACGTTCGTATTGCTGTACTACAATCAGGTACTCGGTCTTTCCGGAACGCTGGCAGGCCTGGCAATATTCATCGCGCTTTGTTTTGATGCCATTACCGACCCGGTTGTGGGTTCCATTTCGGACAACTTTAAATCTCGCTGGGGTCGCCGCCACCCCTTTATGTATGCAGCAGCATTTCCAATGGCGTTTTCTTTTTACTTTCTGTTCGCACCTCCGGAGGAACTCTCATCAGGTGCGCTGTTTGCGTGGATGACAGTATTTACAGTCCTCGTTCGTGGTTCCATGACACTTTATTACGTGCCGCACCTGGCTTTGGGCGCAGAACTCTCAGACCACTATACTGAGCGATCCAGCATCGTCGCCTACCGCTGGATATTTTCTGTCTTCGGTCACCTGGCAGTCATCATCTCGGCCTTTGCTATTTTCTTCTTGGACGTAGATGGCCAGTCGGGAGATCTCATCGCGGAAAACTATCCACCATTTGCTTTCGTACTGGCTATTGTGGTGGCGCTGTCCATCCTTGTTTCAGCTGGCGGAACACATTCCCAGATTTCTAAACTGCCAACCACACGATTTGTAGATCGCAGCGGTTGGGCCATCATGACCGGTGTGTTGAAGGATACATTAGAAGCATTGCACAACAGGTCATTCAGGTGGTTGGCAGGCGCGACACTCAGCTCACAGGTCATGTCAGGCCTGCAAGCTGCGTTGTCGTTATATATGGCCAATTTCTTCTGGGAAATGGTGGACCAATCAAAGATGCTCCTCTTGATGGCAATGCCTGTCGGGTTTGTCATTGGCATTGCGGCAACCCGGACAGTACATGAGCGTTATGACAAGCGCCGGACCTTGATCATTGGCGTCAGTGGGACCTTCGTGTTTATGGTAACACCGGTTGTGCTGCGACTAATGGATCTCTTCCCTGCTAACGACAATCCACTGATCACGCCGATCCTTGTTGCCTTTGCATTTGCATCAGGCATTGGTGGTCTGGCATTGGTATCCGCCAATTCGATGATGGCTGATATCGCAGACGAACACGAGTTACAAACCGGCCGACGTCAGGAGGGCATCTTCTTTGGCGCCATCTCTTTTGCTGCAAAAGGCGCTGTAGGTCTGGGTACCATGATAAGCGGGGTTGCCCTGGATCTAATCCGGTTTCCGGTGGGCGCAGCACCCGGTGAAGTGGATGCCGAGACGGTATTCAAGCTCGGTGCCGTGTACGGTCCATTACTCGGTGTTTTTATGGTTTTTGCCATGTATTGCGTGACCCACTATGGATTGACAAAAGCGCTCCACGATGAGATCAAGGTGGAACTCTCCAAGCGGCGCCGCGGCAACCTGGGTGAGGAAGTGCTATGAAAAAGTGGAGTTTGTTTTTTATTGTCGCTGACACTGCTGGGATGTGAGGATGACAAGCCTGACCAGCATCCCTCCCCTGTTGTTCCGCCTAAGGATTCAATCGAAACCAATTCACAAAGAAACGCCTACTTCGGCGCAGGCTCTTTCGAAGAAGACAACTACTGGGGCAAAGCTGGTCGGATGGATTTCGAGTCCCTTAACCGGGGCTCTGTTCCGCGGCCCGACTCCCCTCCGGACGATCCTCAATACGACAACAGCATATTAAACGAGTGGGGTGCTTCCGGGCTTGCGGGTGTCTGGGCCGAGTCCAACACCCGGGATGCCATTTACGATGCATTTCGCCGTAAGGAAACGTTCAGCACGAGCGGCCCCCGTATCAAGGTCAGGTTTTTTGGCTCAACTGGTTTCGATAGTTCAATAGTCAACTCTGCGAATGCTGTCAGCGAGGCCTATGCTAATGGCGTAACGATGGGGAGCGATCTTGCCCGCAGCGACCTTGCCGATGACACCGCACCCGCTTTCTTTGTCTGGGCAATGCGAGACCCCGATACTGCCCCCCTGCAGCGACTACAGATTATCAAAGGCTGGATTGAGAATGGTAAACCCAGGGAAAAGGTCTACGACGTTGCCTGCTCTGATGGCGGTACGGTAGACCCGAACACACATCGGTGCCCGAACAATGGCGCGACGGTTGATATTCAAACCTGCAGGATCCCTCAGGATACAGGCGATCCAGAAATCAAGGCTTTGTGGCAGGACCCCAACTTCGATCAGGATCAACACGCCTTCTATTATGCCAGGGTACTGGAAAATCCAAAGTGTCGTTGGAGTACCTGGGATGCGATTCGCGCCGGAGTCAAGCCGAGAAAAGGCATGCACACGACGATCCAGGATCGCGCGTGGAGTTCACCAATCTGGTATAACCCGTAGATTAACTACAAACAAATACTTCGCAACCCGAAGAAGCTAAAGGTCAGCCATATCGACGGGCTTGCCGGTACGCGACGATTCCAGTATGCCAAGGACCACTTTCATCGTTTCGATATTGTCCCGCCCGGAGCTTAACGGCTCGCTTTGGGTTCTGATGCACTCTTCGAAGTGCAGGATCTCGTTGACGAAGAAGCTCGTGCCGGGAAGCACGATGTCGCTGGTGTCGAGGGGCTCGAACGGCGGATTGATCGGCTTATCCCGATCGGGCTCATCCTCCTTTTCACCGAACATGACAATACCAAAGTGCCGAATCGGACTATCGTCCCTGGCAGTCGCCGGTGGCGTCGAGTGAATGGTCCCCTTACTGCCCAGGACCATATAGGACGAGCTTTCTGGCGCCAGATAGGTGGTCCAGCTGCTGAACATATCGCCGATAGCACCGTTCTCGAATTCGAGGATTGCAGCGACCAGGTCTTCTGCACCGTTGGTCATTTGTGGCTGCACCGTCCTGCTAACCCCGGTCACCCGTTTGACGTTGCCAATGTAGTAACGCAGCAGGTCGATGTAATGCACGGATTGGACCTGCATCACACCCCCACCCGTTTTGGCGTCAATATACCAGGATTCCTGCGGACCGCGCCTGAATACATGGGTTCGAGCCGCCTGAATCTCACCCAGTTTGCCGTCGTCGATGAGACGTTTCACAGCATAGGCTTCCGGCGAATAACGCAGGTGCTGTGCAACCATCAGGGTTACTCCGGCACTGTCGGTCGCTTCAATCATCGCCCGACAATCCTGCAGCGTATTCGACATCGCTTTTTCGACAATCACATGTTTACCAGCTGCAGCCGCGGCGATCGCCTGGGGCGCATGCAGGTCGTGACCTGTGCAGATGTCCACTGCATCGATGTCCGCCTCGCGAAGCATGTCGTCGTAGTCCAGGTAGACGGCTTTGATGCCCGCTTTCCTGGCGAACTCCTGCGCCAGCGGCAGGGCGATGTCGCATACCGCTGTAAGCTGCACCCGGTCAGGGTGTTCCATGTAGGGGGTCATGTGAAACCTGGAAATACCTCCGGCGCCAACGAGGCCGACTTTCAGTGGTTCGGACATGTTTTTGATTCTCCCTGTGTTTTTTTGATCACGTGTCGAGCCGGATTGTGCTTCTCCACAAAGATCCGCCAGCGCTAGCGTGAACTGACCTCGGGGATTACCTTTTCCGAAATCAGTCGAATACTGTTCAGATCGTCCTCTCGAGTAGAGTTCGTGCCCAACAACGTGCATATGATCTCATCTGCGCCGAAGTCTTCGCGCAGCTGGTGAATTCTGTCCACGATCTCCTCTGCCGTGCCGAACAGATCGCTTGAACGCTTGGGGTCGTCTGCCGAGCGCTCGTGCTTTAGCGGGTGTCCCCGCTTTGCCAGTCTGTCTGCCCGCATCCTTTCGGAGGCTTCGCGGACCTGGTCGGCCTCCCGCTGCGTGGCCGACACGTGGGTATTTATGCGGATCGCCACGGACGGATCGCCCGGATGTCCGGCATCCAGCCAGGCCTGTCGGTAGTTCTTGACGTCCTCCTTCAACACCGCGTCACCACGTTCATTGTGCGTGCTGCCGCCGCCAATCGCGATGCGGAAGCCCAGTTTTCCCATAGTTACGAAGCCCTGTTGGCTATCGAGGGGAAGCAGGATCGGCGGATGGGGCTTCTGGACGCACCTCGGCAGGAAATGAGCACCATCAGGGAGCGGCGGGGAGTTGTAGAACTCGCCCTGGAAGCCAGAGAACTCATCCTCCGTCCAGACCTGCCGCATAACCGCCAGGTACTCGTTTAAATGCCGCTGGCGTCTTTCATCACCCGTTGTGTCACCCCCGGCGCCGTAGATGAACCGACCATTACTGAGCTGGTCGAGCATGGCGATCTGCTCTGCGGTTTGCAGCGGGTTTGCTGGCGTGAAGTGGTCAAAGACCCAGCCGAATTTTTCGGCGTTGCCCCCACGTCGGTTTATGGGAGAACCGCCTGCCTCGACTTCGGTTGTGAATTCCTCGCCGGGCGCCTTGAGGCCCGGCAGGTGGACCGCAGTCCCGATCTTGATCCGGTTGGTACGGGCAGCGATCGCAGCGGCCAGCAACAGGGTATTTGGCACCATGGTCCGTAGTGGCACACCCCCGGACCAAACCGTCTCCCATCCCGCCTCGTCCAGGGCGTGTATCTCTTCGAAGCTGGCGTCGTAGGCCTGTGCTTGCGACTCGCCGGGCTTCGTAACCCAAAAGGCCAAATAGCTTATTTTCATGCGCCCTCATGATGCTCATAAATCCGGGACATCCATCATACCCCATCCTTTAGATATTGATATTACGCTAGTCGTATCGTGCACATTTTCAATCACTCAGCGCGGCAATCACGTCATCAACAATAGCGTCCGCCTTCTCGCACATTTGTGCCGGGTTGGCATCCTGGATCGGGTGTTGCACAAGAACGCGTTTAGCCTCTGACATACCGAGAGCATCTGCCTGGGTTTTCGCGGCATCAGCAAACTCTGTTGATGCAATGGCGACCGAAGGCATTCCCTGAATTTCGAACCATACCGTGTCATGCAAACTGCACGACGTACAGGATCCTCAGTCAGCCAGTGCGACAACAACGAATTCGTTGGCCGCTTTAATTTCCTGGCGCAACTCATCAGGCGCAGGTTTGGAAAACGTGGGTTTCCGGTAGCGCGTAATTTCAATCTGCGGCAGGCGCTGTTCAAAGGCTTCCTGTAACCGATCAAGCAGCAGGTT
>JAPOOX010000174.1 GCA_026713185.1 Gammaproteobacteria bacterium | reverse complement strand
GTACGTTTTTTCCTGCTCTCCAATGGTTCGACCACTACCAGTTCGTGGATGTGTCTTAGATGGCTTCACAGTGGTGTCTGTTACAGCAATGACTTCCATCTTGCTGTTGTTGCTGCCAACCAGGTCCAGTTTATTGACGAATGCATCGAACTGGTCATCGTGGGAACGCAGCGCCTGCAGCACCTGCCAGACAACCTTGTAGACTTTATTGTTGTTTAACGCTGCATCAGGTTCCATGCCGGCCGGGATCACGACAGGCAGGATCACATAGCCACGTGTCTTGCCGGGTGCATTGCGCATCACCCGCCCCACGGACTGCACCACATCCACCTGACTGTTGCGCGGCGTGAGAAACAGCACGGCATCCAGGGCAGGCACGTCGACGCCCTCAGAAAGACAACGCACGTTGGACAGCACACGACAGTGGTTTGCAGGGATCTCGGCTTTGAGCCAGTTCAGTTTTGTTTCCTTTTGACTGGCATTCATGGTGCCGTCGATGTGTCTGGCTTCGCACACAACACTTGATGCTGTACCTTCTGTCGCCTGGTATTCCTCCACCACCGGCTGAAACATGTCGACAATGTGTTTTGAACTCACCTTGTGGGTTCGGGCATTACCCGGGTTGTGTTCGATCACCTGGCAAAAAGCCACCGCACGCTGCATGGCGCCGGCAGCAGAATCCGCATCATCCCCGCGCAGTCCTTCTTTGCTTAACGCTTTCCAGCAGCCCACGATCTTGGCTGCATCGTCAACCCTGAGTTGCTTGTTCTCGTCCGCCAGCAGCGATTGCAAGCGTTGGCTGATGTGCGCTTCGTCCATAGCCAGGACAATGACCTTGTAGTCCACCAGCAGGCCGCGCTGCACCGCCTCGGAAAAGCTGAGTACATACAATTCCTTGCCATACAATTGCGCGTCATCCATCGAGCATAATGTGAGATCGCTGTCTTTCTGCTCTGCTTTGGCTTTGGCTGCATCGCCATAAATGCGCGGCGTGGCGGTCATATAGAGCCGTTTGGCGCCACTGATGTACTCGGCATCGTGTACCTTGACGAAATGGCTTTCATCGATACCATCGAAGATAGCGCCGGTGGTGCGGTGCGCCTCATCACAGATGATCAGATCAAACGCCGCCAGGCCGTGCTCTCTTTGCGCTTTGTGCAATACCTCAATGGAATGATAGGTCGAAAACACCACACTCATATGGTCTGTCTCGTGGCGCTGGGTCATTTCGATCGCCAGGCGTTCTGGTGTTGTCGTTGCCGGATAGCGCAACTCGTGCGTCAGGGTCACTACCGGGTCGTCCGCGTTTTTCCGTTTCTTACCGACATGCGTATCTGAGCACACGGCAAAACTGTGCATGGGAATACTCTTTTGCTGGGTCCACTCGGTCAGGGTTTGCGACAGCAGGGCCAAACTCGGCACCATGAATAACACCCGCTTATTGGCGCCGGCCATCTGTTCAGCTATTTTCAGGCTGGTCAGGGTCTTGCCGGTGCCACAAGCCATGATCATCTTGCCCCGGTCATCGTCCTCAAATCCTTTGCACACGCGCGCCAGCGCCTCTGACTGATGTGGTCTGAGGGCATAGGGTTCCTTCAATACAGGGGCTTCGCCGGGGGCAAATTGTGCCCAGTCAATCTGGCTGGCTTCCAACGCCCCCAGGTCGATTTTGGTCACTGGTGGCTGTTGGTTGTGCAGCGACTGTTCCGCCCTGGGCCCCCACCTATCTGTGGATGCGACAATGATACGATGTACAAAAGGTTGCTGGCCGGAAGCAGTAAAGAAGCTGTCGATATCAGCTTTGTTTAATATGTGGCTAGAGTCATAGAATTTGCACTGGATGGCGTGATACTCATTGGTGCCGCGTGTTTTAACGACCAGATCGATACCGTCATCGGCCGCATTCATGGCGTATTGTGCACCTTCTCCCCTGGCCCAGTCGGCATACGTCCACACCTCACTGTAGCGATCGCGGTAACAGGGCTCGACCCGCAGGTATTGCACGATCAAATGTTCAAAGTAAGTACCCTTCTCGCGCTCGGTCCTGGCTTCGGCACGGAAACGATCAAGCAGGGTTTGTAGTGGCGATATAGGCTCTGCCTCAACAGGCAGAGGAAGCGCGAGCGAGCCTTCATTCATGGGTTATATCTCTTTACAGTGATTGAATTTGGGGTAGCGCGTTATGGTGCAGGATATATTAAATTACAATCGAGGTCATGTCGGCCGTCTTCACATTCTGCATCGCATAACCTTGTCCCATGGGCTTGCCTAAATTTGGGTGCCATACAGACGAAATAGATACTGGTTCCATCCGAAGGCTCTCTCTGTGTCTTGAGGTACGCACTAATAGGGGGATGGTGCAGCAACCTGGGTGTGTGAAATCCCTTATCCTCAAAGGCATTGTGCCCCTAAATTGAAATAAGAAAACACAAAAACTATAGCGCATCAGATTATAATGGCAGGCGTTTTCAATACCCCTTGTGTGCAGACTACTCATTTGCAATGAGTAGATACCTGAATCCCCGAATCACGAAAAATACAAACTAGAGACATGGCTAAAAAATATAGACAATCCTCGGCATCGGACATCTCTTCCGCCTAAACACCATCAAACTGCCATGGCAGAAATTCTTAAAGTGGGTTTGAACTCCCCTAAATCCCCCCATAACTAGTATTTCCGTTAAAATATGAGGATTAAAATGAAGTATGAATATGCCCGTTATGATCCAAAGCAAGCTGACGTTCAAATTTCAACATTCGACAACACCAAAAACAGCCACACATATAACTACTGATTGAGAGGTAAATCTACGCAATGCGGATCACAGCAACACACCTTGTCAATTGGTCAGATCAGCGGGTAGCACAGGGTATGCTGCCTGTTATGGTAAGACGGTTGATCAGTACAACAACTAAAATTAATTCTATCGCTATGCCAGGTGGTGAGTCAGTGAGTGAACCGGGGTGGGATGGGATCGTAAGTGTAGCGGTTGGTAATGCATGGGTACCAGATGGGCATAGCTACTGGGAAATCAGCACATCAAAAGACCCCGCCAAAAAAGCAAGTAGTGACTTTCAGAAACGTATATCTGCACTATCTGCCGAGCAAGCAGCGCAGGCAACCTTTGTCTTTGTGACCTCGCGGCGGTGGAGAGGAAAGGCAGCATGGCAAACAAGGGCACGGAATCAGAATGTCTGGGCTGACGTTTTGGTCTGGGATGCTGACGATCTGGAGGCGTGGCTGGAAACATCGTCAACTACCTCTCTGTGGATGGCATCTCAGGTCGGCATTGCGGGTCCAGGAATTACGACCGTAGAAGCCTATTGGGATCACTGGCACCAGCAATCCAATCCTATTTTGACCTCAGCGGCTTTGCTGACGGGAAGAGAACTAGCGCGTGATGAATTGTTACAGCGTATCAGTCAGCTCGAAGGTCTGATTGCAGTGATGGCTGATAGCCAGTCTGAAGCTGTCGGTTTCGCATGTGCCCAGTTAGTTGAAAGTGGCGATTCCCTGCGGACTGTTTGTGTGACGTCAGAAGAAGGGTGGCAGTTTGTCGATACCAATCCAGGTATAGAACTGGTAGTCGTTGCTAATAATCAGCTTGTGTCTCATCGCGCTCCGCGCAAGGGAATGAGCTTAATCATTCCATTAGCTGTTGGCGACATGGCATTTAATCTCATGGGTGCTGCGGAAAATGCCGCTGATCAGAATGTCGTTGAGTTGAGGCGCCCAAGGCCAGACGAATTTGAAAAAGCACTGTTGGAACTTGGTGTCGCGCCTTCGGATGCTGCTCGGTATACCGGGACTCTTGGAAGATCATGGACGGTCTTTCGTCGTTTGTTCGCGGCGAACCCTGCCGTGAGGAAGCCCGCATGGATGGATGCGACTGATGCGACTAATGTTACTGCTCTCCACGTTTTAACATTGGTGGGTGCCTGGGATGGTGACTCTCAAGGCGACCGGGCTTGTGTAGAGCAGATTGCTAACAGGTCTTACGAGGAAATTGAGGCAGCACTTCTGGAACTTGCATCGCGAGACGATGCCCCAGTCTTAAAAATCGGACATCTCTGGAAGGCCAAGGCACCTCTGGAACTATTGAGTTTAGTAGGGCCACGGCTGCCGGGGGCAATTTTGTCGCGATTCTTCCAGGTGGCTATGGCTGTCTTTGAAGAGCCGGACCCTGTTTTGGATTTGGAAGACAACAAACGCTTGATGGCATTAATTTACGGAAAAGTCCGTGAACATTCTGGCATTGTTTTGGATGCCATGGCAGATTCCATCGCCAAGCTAGGCTATTTTTCTGAGGAATACCCCAATGCCGAGGTGGTAGGTCGAGAGGTCAGAAAATTTATCCAGAAATTGTTGGCGAATGCGAGCGAAGATCGCTGGTTATCCATTTCTCAGCACCTCAGATCCTTCGCTGAAGCCGCGCCGGAAGAGTACTTGTCAGCAATCAAGGAAAACTTGAGTTCATCTCAAAAAACAGTACTTCAGCTAATTACTGAGACGCAGCATTCCAGTGGATATGGGCGCTGTTGGCATGCTGGCCTGCTTTGGTCACTTGAAATGTTGGCTTGGAATCCTGGGCGGCTAAACACTGTCGCTGGAATATTGGCCACCCTGTCTAATACGGCAGTAAAAGGCAACTGGAGTAATACACCCTTCAATTCCTTGGTTTCGCTCTTTCGGCCGTGGTGGCCACAGACAGCGGCATTAGTCGATCTTCGAATTAGTGTAGTTGGGAATGTTGTTAAACAGCATCCGCATGCTGGTTGGCGTCTGCTCCTGGAACTTGCGTCCAACAATCATAGGTTGGCGTCACCAAATGCAAAACCGCGTTGGCGTGATGACGATACAGGCGCGGGAGATGGTGTTACCGACGGAGAATATAGTCACTTTGTCCTGGCAATGGCAAGTCTCTTGGTTGGACTGGCGAGAGGAAACGCCGGGCGCATCGCTGAGTTGATACCGATGGCTAATCGTTTAGACACCGAATTTCGTGACACAGTCATTGGCCTGGTCAATGACTCGGTGAAATTTCAAGATGAGGACAAAGAACTGATTCGAGCTGCAGTAAGAAAATTTATCAGCTGGGAGAATTCCTTCAATCCCAACGGAGAAAATCATGATCGGCGGTTCCTTGCCGATTCGTTAAGGCCAGCATTTGATCTACTAGCGGCGGATGATTTGGTGATACGCCATGCATGGGTTTTTTCCTACGGCTCGATAGAGTTGCCTGATGGACAAGTGGATGACTACGAAGAGACGGATCGAGCCAGGGCAGCACTACGCTCTATCGCAGTTCAGCAAATTTTTAATGCAAAGGGGTGGCAGGGCATCGATCAGCTTGTTGATCGATGTGGTGATTCGTGGCATGTTGGGTGGGAACTGGTCAGCGACTCATTTGATCGGAAAGAACTGGTAGGGTGGTTATGCAAACGCTACCTGGAACTGGCAGAGTTCTCGTTCGATTCGTTGGTAGAAGGTGTGTTGCATGCAGTGCCCAAGGCTGAATGCAATGCAGTTTTGTTGTCGCTTATGTCCGAGCTTGAGCGGAACGGGGCATCATCGATCGCAATTGCTGGTTTGATGTCCAATGCGCCGCAAGCAATGCATGTATGGTCTCTTATCGAATCCCAAGAGGTAGAGGTCCGAGATCACTTCTGGAAACTTGTTCAGCCATCCCATGTTCACACTGACAATGACGACCTGGCTTTCTGTATTGAAAAGCTATTGGCTGCGGAGAGACCGCGAACGGCATTGGCGGCTCTGGGCAACCGAGGGGGCGATGTGCCCAGTGGGTTATTAGTGCAGTTGTTAATGGACCTTGGTGCGGGACATGAACCAGATGCTCCGCCTCCGCGGGTCTGGAATATTTCCCATTTATTTTCAACCCTTGCGAAAGCAGGGCATTTATCCCAGTCTGAACTGGCCAAGCTTGAGTTCAGCTATTATAAAATCTTGCACCGGGAAGAAATTGGTATTCCAAATCTGTTAGCGGAGATTTTGAGTTCGCCCCAGTTTTTCATGGATCTGATATGCCTGGCCGATAAGCCCCAACATTCAGCCCCTGAACTCATGCCGGAGAATATGCAAAACGCGGCAACAACCGCGAGCTCTTTGATCCACAATGGGCGGGGTGTTCCGGGAAGAGATTCAGATGGATTGATTGATCCGGAGGTGTTCTCTGAGTGGATATGCAGTGTTCGGAAGCTAGCACATGAGCAAGACAGGTCAGTCGATACCGATGAGACAATTGGCGCCTGGCTTTCTGATTGGCC
Organism: Gammaproteobacteria bacterium; assembly: GCA_026713185.1. GTDB lineage: Bacteria > Pseudomonadota > Gammaproteobacteria > Pseudomonadales > Azotimanducaceae > UBA7455. The sequence continues at coordinate 5,304 of JAPOOX010000174.1, read as the reverse complement.
GCACAAGAACAATCTGGATTCATGGCCGGCTCCCGTCATTGCAGACCTGTTGGATCAAGACGATTGCGAGGACATTAGGCGTGGGTTCATCACAGGTGTGTACAACAGCAGAGGTGTTAGTTCGCGGATGCCATATGACGGCGGTGATCAAGAACGAGAGATCGCAAATAAGTTTAGGACCTTTGGTGCTGCATGGGAGGGCCAAAAGCCGAATCTTGCAGTTATGATTGAAAATTTAGCAAAGTCATTTGAAGTTGATTCTTTGCGTTTCGATTATGATGCGCGCTGGAAACAAGAGTCATAGGTATGATTTTGTGATTCACGCGAAAAGGGTTAAATAATGCTCTGTTCTCCAGAGCACAGAAAATCTAATTGCATTTTCGTGAGGTCTGCTCGCTGGGTGTGTATCTTGACACTATTGATGCTGGCCAATAGCAACCTGTTGTCTAGTCTGCTCGCGCAATGACAACGTTCATTGTGCTCAATGTTGCCATCTACTGAGTCGTGTAGCCTCACAGGCGTCGATCTGTGATTTCAATTAGAATCCGCCGCAGGATTATCAAGAGAAACGGAATCAGGCTTGATTGGTCCTGCGCCTCCCCCGTATGCCGATGCTTTAATAAAGGCTATATTCAACACCCCCTCTAGCTTTCCGGTAGGCAGAAATTTGTTGACCCCTATTGTAGACATCAACAGATTACATAGTTCGCCATCCGCAAGATGGTACTGGCACGAACCTGAAAGATTAAACTCAAAAGTATCGTCATTTTCGTCGTTCCTCCAACAGTCCTTCACTGTGAGACGGACTTCGACAATTTCGTACTGGCTGGTTGAGAAAAATTTCTGTTCTACTGTCCCAGACATTTCAGGCTGGCATCCGTATTTCTCCTGAATTTCGCTCACTTCATCAGCAACAGATTCGTAAATAAAAGGGAATACTTTCTTTGCGTCCAGACGCGGGATTTCATCACGTTGCAGAACCTTCAACAGTGAATTCATGTTCGCATGAAACGTCAAGCACCCACCCTCTTGCACGCCATCCGCCTCAGCTTTTAGTTTCGGGTGGAGTTGCATGGGTTTCTTATGGCCACAAAAGTCTTGGTCCTTACTCACAAATATCACGTCATGCTTGCTCAATAGTTCCAGGCACTGTTCCCAGAGCCTGCAATCCGAGAGACTGTCCTTCTTGTGAGAGGGTGGCAACTCGGCGTTGGCCCGCTCCTTGGCGCGCTGAAGAAGCGCAGGTGACTCATTCAACACGACCGCATCATATGCCTCTCCGTGGGCCAGAGCTTTCGCTCGTGCTTTAATTTCATCATCCTTGGGAGGGGTCCACCCGTTAATGCTTCCGAAAAACAGTGACAGCCATTCCAAATTAGCAAGCACACTCTGCACTTTTCCATCCGCACGATTTTTGAGGTTACGTTCGTACTCCTCAATCACAACCTGTGGTACAACCAGTTTTGTTTTCTGATTGAAGAGGTAGTGCTTCAGCGCGGTCGCATCCTCCGACATGAGACCCACTTCGTGGATGAACGTGCTGCTATCCAAAACGAGCACTTTCTTTGCTTTTATTTTCTCCAAAACGATACTGTCCAGTTCAGTAGTCCCTGTTTTTCGTCGGTTCCGGGGGATTGGCCATCGCATTGGCTTGGTCCGGAGAATACATACCGTAGGGCAGCCACAGGCGGCTCTCAGGTATTGTGACTGGCAGTCTCTCCGGCCCGCCGCACCACTCTGGGCAGGTGTCGCGGACGTTGGGCAACTCAATGGCTGCGAACACCACTCTATTGGATGGTAGCATCATGACTGGAATACCGGCAACCACATAGAAGCCAATAAAACCTCTGGTGGCATGTCGTCCCCCACAATGGTCACCTGGAATTCCACTTATCGTTCGGTTGTAGTACACCTGCACTGCTTTCTGAGAGATAGGAACTCGATCAATTCAGAGGATGGACCAAAATGACGTCTATTCTCAAGGCGTGTTTCGTGATAATAATTCGCCGATGATCTTATCAATCCGGGATTGGCTCAAAGTCGTCGTTCTGGGACAGCGCCCTTCTCGCCACGAATAGCCCATATACAGGCACACCGGGGAATTGTTTGCGCAACACCGACTGCGCCGCCTTGAAGTGCGCTCCCGTTGTCAACATGTCGTCCACCAGGATGATCGCCGCTGGAGCTGGTAAAACCTGCCCTTCATCTATTCGGTATAAAGCCTCAATTTCGTCTGGTGCTAGCCTGTTTCGGCTGGTGTGTATAGCATCCGTGCTCTCTGTTTGAATAATCAACTCGCGTGCATCCACTGGCTTCGATGGGCGGATTGCCTGCACCATCCTCAACATCCGGTCGTCGTGATCAGGGTCACCCCGAACCTTGGATGGTGGTATTGGCACGAATGTGAATTCATTCAGTGCACTCTCGTTCAGCACTCCCTCAATAGTTTGGGCCGCCTGCAGGATGGCCGCCTCCTTGTAACGCCATTCGGGTTGGTTGCGTCGGTCCATACCTTTCTTCAGGTTGATGATCAGCTGATTGGTAGCACTGTGCTGATAGCCTGCCGATGACGTGTACTCGCCAATGAACATGCACGAGTCATCTTCGTCCAGATAGTAGTGATCAGAAAGTGTCAGCTCGTCAATCGATGTGGCTTGGAGAGGGAAGTTCCCCTCGGATGTCGCCATACTCCCTCACTCTGACCGCACCCTGCCGCGCCAGCTTCTGCGGCCATTCAAGTCCCTGCCGGAAACAACTATCGAGGATGAACAACTTACGTTTCTGTTGCAGCGCATAGCGCGCCTGGATCAACGATCCTGATGTTTTTCCTGCCTCAACGATCACCGTTGCGACACTCAGTGCCGACATCGTTGCGTTACGCTCCGGGAAGAAGACCCGGTTCCAACGGAAGTCGTGTTTATCATAGCGATGGACAGGTACCTGACTGATCAACAGGTGCTCCGTGGCGATGCGATGCTGCAGGGCCGCGTTTTCCTTGGGGTATGTCACCGACAATGGTGTCCCAATCACTGCGACCGTCCTTCCACCTGCCGCGATAGCAGTCTCGTGGGCTGCAGTATCGATGCCTTTTGCAAGGCCGGATGAAACTGTGTATCCATCTTTAACGAGGGCTTTCACCAGCTTTTGTGTTCGTGCCACGCCGTCATCGCTCGGACGGCGCGTGCCGACCACGGCTACAGACTTCTCCCAAACCAGTTCCCAGTGCCCGGCGTAGTACAGCAATTCAATCGGGTATGCTGCGTCGCGCAACTGGTCCGGGTATTCAGCTTCTCCAAACACACGCACACCGAAGCGATCTATTCCCGCCTCCTTGAATTGCTGACAAACCATTGCTGAGTATTTTGCTGCCTGCTCGGTAGGCACGAGGTCCGACGGCAGCTGGCCTGGGTTCGCCGAGAAATGTTGGGCTAACTGCTTGAAGGTGATCCCATCCTTGTCCCAGAGTGCTTCGTAAGCACCCATTTCCTGGTACGGTGACACGGTCCGGGCAAACGCCACGGGTTTATCCTCGAACTGCAGATCTACCATTGGCTTGTCTCCTGCTGACACAGCCGTGAGTTCAGCAGCACACACACACGGACCCGGTGTTCAGGCCGAGCGCCTGGATTGCTGGTCATTTGCCCTCTTAGACTGCTCACATTGTTTACCCTCTCCAAGTGGAATCATACGGTTTGCGGTGTGTATTCTCAATACCAATAAATTTGTCATGATCACCTCAGCACCCCCCAATATATCACCAAAACGGGGATGCGAATTTCAACTAGACTAGCCCGAATAACGCATCGAATGACCCGGTTCCCACTCGGTCGTAACTGTCACACCCCGCAACGGCGCAAATATCACGGATTCCTGCCAAATTTGCAAACTCGTGCAATATCCGGGCTAGTGGCCCAAGCCATCTGCTGTGGGTCGTATTTTGTGTTTGTTTGAAGGTATTGGTTTTGGAACAGGTTCCGCTAATACTTTAAAATGATGTGTGGGGAAGGGTGGTATTCGAAGGTGGCACTGACTCTGTTATCGGAAGTCTGGTTGAGCTGTTGATAAATCCATCTGCCCAGTGTGTCTGTAGCCGCCTTGATGACTACGGTTGCTTTTAAATTTTGTATTTCTTTGGCGACCTCATGTAATTGTTCCAGGATCAACTGGTTTCCAGCAATGAGATCAGAAGAATTCAGTGGGAATGAAACAGATTTTCTATTTTGCGAGTCTGTGATAAGTGATGTGATCGATGGTATGCCAGGATGTGTGTTATCAATGGATTTTGCCTTGTTCAGATAATCCGTTGCTTTTCTGATATTGTCGTTTCTGGCGTTAACAATTGCCCAATCCAGATATCTATCCACGATATTGGCTATACCCTGTTCAGCCTTGATGTTCCCGGGGTCCAGGGACAATACCTGCAGGTATCTCGAATAAGCATTGTCTTCAACCGGAGTTGTGAGGTAATTGCGGTCGAATGCTTCTTCCGCCTCGGAAAGTAACTGTCCGATCAACGGGTTTGTTACAATTTCCTCAACGGGTTCGGTTGGCGTGATAACATCAGTTTCTGTTACTTCCACAGTCATGGTAACTGAAGGTGTACACCCGGAGATGACTGCAAGTAACAGGAAAAGCTTAAAATATCCGACACACTGATAATCCGGTTTTATCATGATCAATAGTATGCCAAAACTCTTCTTCATTTGGGTGCTTTGCTGCGCGATAATGATCCCGGTCGTTTTAGCCGATGAATTACTGAAAAAGCCATTGAGTCTCGAAAAAGACTCTGAGTTTCTGCCGGTTGAACAGGCATTCATACTGACTGTTGTAGAAGTTGACAATGAGGTTAAATTACACTGGCAAATAGCACCGGGATATTATCTTTACCGACAGCAGTTATCCATCGAATTATCCGGTGTTCACGGCGACCCTGTCATTCCTGCTGGTGTAGTAAAACGTGACGAATACTTCGGTGATGTGGAGGTGTATTTCAAGGAACTTACGGTTACTGTACCGGTAGAGGACGTGGTTGAGCAGCGTCATGTGTCAGTGACATACCAGGGTTGCGCCGAGGCTGGATTGTGTTATCCAAAGCAGAATCATGAGGTTTTGCTGTAGATTTCCGGTTGCATTGGCCAGCAGGGAATGAGAGTATGAATTCTGTAACTTCTTAAAAAAATGCCAGAAATGGCGTTATTTTCAGGAAAAATGAAAAATGTCAAAAATATTGGTGCTACACGGTCCGAATTTGAATTTGCTGGGTATAAGAGAACCGGATATGTACGGTTCCGAGACGTTAGTGGG
>JAPOOX010000096.1 GCA_026713185.1 Gammaproteobacteria bacterium | reverse complement strand
TAACTTCTTAAAAAAATGCCAGAAATGGCGTTATTTTCAGGAAAAATGAAAAATGTCAAAAATATTGGTGCTACACGGTCCGAATTTGAATTTGCTGGGTATAAGAGAACCGGATATGTACGGTTCCGAGACGTTAGTGGGTATAAATGGTCAACTTAAAGGCAAAATTACAGCAGCTGGCCATGAATTTGAAGCTTTTCAGTCAAATGCAGAGCATGAACTGGTTGATAAGGTACAATCTGCACGGGGAAACACTGCATTCATCATCATTAATCCAGGCGCCTTTACGCATACCAGTGTAGCCTTGCGGGATGCACTCACCGGTGTGTCCATTCCCTTCATCGAAGTGCACCTGTCGAATATATTCAAGCGTGAGGAATTTCGCAGACATTCATATTTTACCGATGTGGCAGAGGGTTCAATTGTCGGTCTGGGTTCTCTTGGATATAGTCTGGCCGTAGAGGCAGCACTGCAACATCTGTCAAAAAAAGTCTAGGAGGCTGTTCTCGGACAACCTCCCGGTTTGTTACTGTTTCCAATATGATGATTTTCACATTGAGTTGTCGACATATTGATCACGCTTCATGGAACAATATCTTGTACAGAAATCACTGGCACGATTTTGTAGTTTCGCAAAGGAGTCGGGTATGGACATAAGAAAAGTCAAAAAGCTCATCAATCTGATGGAAGAATCGAACCTTTCGGAAATTGAAATAAAGGAAGGTGAGCAGGCCGTCAGAATCTCACGGCAGACCACGACGTTTGTACACTCCACAACAGCAGTTCAGGATCCTGTCCCCGCAGCGGAACCATCAGTGGAAAAAGCCGCACGGGGGAAGATCGTAACGGCGCCGATGGTCGGTACTTACTATCAGGCGCCATCTCCCGGGTCACCACCTTTTGTGGAAGTTGGCGATCGGGTCAAGGTTGGTGATGTGCTCTGCATAATAGAATCGATGAAAATGATGAATCAGATCAAATCGACGTATTCCGGAGTGGTGGAAGCGATTCTGGTTGAAAATGAATCATCGGTCGAATTTGACCAACCGATGTTTACCATAATCTGAGAGATGCAAAAGCTCCTGATTGCAAACCGGGGTGAGATTGCCCTCCGGGTGATCCGAACCTGTAAAGAGATGGGTATTGCGACGGTTGCACCCTATGCCAGGGTTGATAAAGACCTGCTTCATCTTCGATATGCGGATGAAACTATCTGTATCAGTGAAGTTGATTATCTGAACCGTGAAAGCCTCATTACTGCTGCTCTTGTATCCGATTGTGAGATGGTTCATCCCGGATACGGTTTTCTTTCCGAAGATTCCATGTTTTGCCGTATGGTGGAACAGAATGACCTTAAGTTCATTGGCCCTACTGAAGATCAGATTGCTTCCATGGGCAACAAGGCTAATGCCCGTGCAAAATTGAATACTCTGGGTTTACAGTCTGTACCTGGTTCATGTGATGCTGTTTCGAATTTACAGGATGCGTTGAATATTGCTCGCGAAGTGGGTTTCCCGGTATTGATCAAGGCTGCTTTTGGTGGTGGTGGTCGCGGTATTCGTGTTGTTGAAGATGAATCATCCTGTACCGTCGCATTTGCAGAGGCACAATCGGAGGCTTCGTCTGTTTTTGGTGACAATACCGTCTACATTGAGAAGTTCCTGGACAATGCCAGGCACATAGAAGTGCAGGTTCTGGGTGATGGTCATGGTGGAGCCATTCACCTGGGTACCCGTGAATGTTCAATTCAGAGGCGCCAGCAGAAAGTTATTGAGGAAGCACCCGCACCCAATGTTCCTCAGCAGTTGCTGGATAATCTCTGTGACCTGGCAGTTTCTGCGGTCAGGAAAATGAAATACCGCAATGCCGGAACCCTTGAGTTTCTATATCAGGATGGTGAATTTTATTTCCTGGAAATGAATACCAGGATTCAGGTGGAACACGCGATATCGGAGATGATCTCTGGTGTGGATATTGTCCGCCTGCAGATAGAAACTGCCATTCTGGATCGTCTGACCCTTACTCAGGCGGATGTAATCTTTAGTGGATGTGCAATGGAGTGTCGGCTCAATGCGGAGGATGATGAATATCGCCCATGCCCCGGGGTGGTAGCCAACATAAATTTCCCGGCAGGACCGGGTGTAAGGGTGGATTCACATCTGTACAATGGTTACAGGATTCCACATCAGTTTGATTCTCTAATAGCCAAACTTGTTGCTTTGGATACAGACCGTGACAGGACAGTGCAAAAAATGCGACGAATGATGGACGAATTATCCATCGAAGGTGTCGATACCAACAGGAATAATCTGATACAGGTAATCTCCAGTGACCAATTTCGCAACGGAGATGTGCACACTGGTTTCCTCGATCAGTTGAAGAGGTGATCGATTGCTTTGGAGGAATGTTGCGGCAACAGCGCCTCAAAAGGCGATTGATAAACTCGAACAGTGCTTTTGGTCTAATGGTGCAGTATCGGTAACGGTTATGGATGCGGGCGATGATCCATTGTACGAACCGGGTTTGGAAGAAATACCGTTGTGGGAAGAAGTTCAGGTTGTTGGCCTGTTCGAAGATGGAGTCAATCTGATCGCTCTTGAGCAGCAGATCAATTGTCTGGGATTCAGGTTGCTGCACACTGAAGAAATTGCTGATCGTCAGTGGGAGAGGGAATGGCTGCAACATTTCCAGCCTGTGAAATTTGGTCGACGATTGTGGGTTTGTCCTCATGAACTCGACATATCTGAAAAAAACGCGGTTATAATTAAACTGGACCCCGGACTGGCGTTCGGTACAGGAACTCATGCCACCACCAGACTCTGTCTGGAATGGCTGGATGCATCTGATATGGGGAAAAAGAGTGTGCTTGATTTTGGCTGTGGCTCTGGAATTCTCAGCATAGCCGCGTGTCTGCTCGGGGCTGAGCATGTGGTGGCTGTTGATCATGATCCACAGGCCCTGATGGCAACGCGTGAAAACGCGGTTCACAATGATGTCCTTGGGAAATTAACCATTACCGAACCGGATAAAGTGCTGCCCCCGGTTTTTGATGTTGTTCTGGCCAATATTCTTGCACAACCATTGATTGATTCAAGTCACATACTGACGAGGTTATTGCGACCTTCAGGTGATCTGGTTCTGTCGGGTATCAAGGCGGACCAGGGCGACAGGGTTAAAGAAGCTTACCGGATGTTGCCCATGTCAGCGGAAGTCACTTTGGATGGGTGGCTGATGCAGCACTATTCCAGTCATGAGTCGTCAAATCCTGAGTCTGTCCTGTACGCGCCTGAACCTGACTGTCCGTCATGTTGATTGTCCATTCATCCATCAGGAATTTCAGATGAACACAGGGAAGATTACTCGCTGTCCCCAGTGCAATACTTCATTCCGGATCTCCGAAGAGCAATTACAGATAGCTGAAGGTACGGTACGGTGTGGCTCCTGTCTGACCGTTTTTCAGGCTGAGATTTATCTGCAGGAACAGGGCAGTCCACCGGTTCAAGGCAGCCAGCATGATCAAGGCAGTCCGCAGGTACAAGACAGTCCGCAGGTACACGACAGTCCGCAGGTACACGACAGTCCACAGTTACAAGACAGTCCACAGTTACAAGACAGTCCACAGGTACTAAGAGACCAGCACGTTCAAGGCGGTTCAGAGGTACAAGACCATCAGCAGGATGATGGTGTTCCGCAGGGTCAGGAGAGTTTATCGACCCGGGACAAGTCCGATAAGGATACTTACGGAGATATACAGGCGCAGGTTGACCCTTTGCAATACTCTCAAGCAAATGCGTCAGAGACATTCGTTCAGACAGAAAATACTGCCGGAGAAACTGCGATCGAGAGCAGCGAGCCCAGGTCCCGTAATGTTTTTTTACAGATCGTTGGTATTTCGCTGCTCCTTTTACTGGGTATAGCCCAATACGGCTGGTTCAACTTTGATCAAATGGTCATGGATGATCGATTTCGGTCTTACTTCCTGGAAGCTTGTCAATTCCTGGAATGTTCGTTACCGGACTACAACAATCCACAGGCCCTGACTACAGAGAACCTGCAGGTCAGTAGCCATCCCTATATTTCCGATGCACTGATAGTCGATGCGATGGTACGGAATTCGGCGCAATACAAACAGCGATTCCCGTCAGTCAAGCTTCAGTTCCGGAACAGGAACGGTGGTCTGGTGGCATCCAGAATATTTACTATCGATGAATATCTTGGAAGCAAATTGAGGGACATCGAGTATATCCCCCCCAAAACAGAGGTGAGATTTGCCATGGAAATTCTGGACCCAGGCAGCGAGGTTATTGAGTATGAAATGTCTGTTGTAGTTTCGGGGGAGTACCCGTGACCAGTGTCAG
>JAPOOX010000196.1 GCA_026713185.1 Gammaproteobacteria bacterium | reverse complement strand
GTATTGAGACGAGACACATTTTTAATCAAAACACTAGACGGCAATGTCATCTGAGTGCAGACTTTCTCCAATGACGTCTAACTCACTCAGAATTAAAATGAGCAGGATTTTTCGAATGTTGTGGTGTTTGGCAGCACTTGTCCTGAATGTGCCTGCAATTGCTCAACAGTCAACTACTGAAAATTTCAGGATCACGACCACACACGGTCGTGAGGTCCTGGTACTTCCATCGCAGGAAACTTCCACACAAATGCAATTGGAACAAGGCCCCATAAACGGTCGTACGTTTGAAACGAACTCGCAACGGGTTCACATTGTTGTGTTCGACGGGAAGACTTTCAGGGCTTCGACTCCTTTGGCAGGATCATCATCGCGAATCGTCTTTGATCCCTCTCGACGAACGTTCATTCAGCTGCTGCCCAGTATTCGCGTCGAACTGGAAGATGACATTCATCTGGATTCCATTGCCCGGTCCGTTGGCGCTGAGAAAATGACTTTCTTTGAGGCACTGGGCTTTGCGATTATCGATTTACCGGAAACGCTTCATCCGATCGAGGCCATCGCGCGACTGGCAGCGCATCCCGAACAACCGAAAGCAACCATCCGCCTGCGCGGACCGGGGATCGAGTGGCGATAAGATCTTGCATCACGCTTGTTATTCTGACATCGCTGGTCGTCAGCGGGTGTAGTCGCTCTGACAAGTTCAGGGTGAACCCCGTCAATTCTCATGTGATAGTGTCACTGGTGGCGCCGGAGACCACCGCAATTCAGGAAGCTGAAAACCCAAATGTACAAGTGGTCATCTCCATTGATGCAACAGCAACCTTTGACGTCACCGTGCCGTTGACCTTTTCCGGTTCAGCGACACGGGACCATGACTACACGGCCAGTGCCGACGTTATCGTTGTACCCCGGAATGCAACATCGGCAAGCGTGAACCTCGACGTATTCAGGGACTTTGATCAGGAGGGTGACGAAACCATTACTGTCAGTCTGGGTACAATAGTCGGGAACGTGAAAGCCGGTCCCATGTCCAGTTTCGAGTTGACCATCCTGGATGGTGAATCTGTGACTGTCGATAAAACGCCGGTAGAGCCGGTAGAAGAGGGGACTGACCTTGTGCTTTTTCCTGCTTACTACATCGTCAACGATGCGTCCGTAGATTTTGGGATCCTGGTGTGGAATTTCTCCAGTGAAAGTGTGGCTCCCACTCAGCTTTTCGCCGAATGGTCCACTGATCTGAAATTTGAAACCGATGTAAACCCGATCGGAATCATCGATATCCCGGCGTTCGAACCCGATACGCTGGTGTTTCCCCAGACTCACGAATTCACTCTGCCTCTGGACCTCCTGGCGCCGGACCAGAGCTACTACATCAAGGCTTACCTGAGCGATGTTCCGGAGGAAACCGGAGTCGGGAGAGACAGCAATAATGAGTACTATTTTGGTTTTTCGACTACATCCGAAGTAAAAGTCCGAACTCGTTGTGAAGCCCCGGTGAGGGCCGCCGGCCCAACCGGTTCAGATCCATTGTTTGCGGAACAATGGAACCTGCAGAACACCGGTCAGAGTGGATTTGCAATGAACCCCGGTGTCGCGGGCGCCGATCTGCAAATGACCGGGGCCATCGATAACGGTCAGAATGGAGACGGTGTGAAACTGGCGGTCATTGACACAGGTCTGGAGATTTGCCATCCCGATCTGGCGGCCAACGTTGAAGATGGCCTGTCATATAATTTCGCTTTCGAGAACACTGTTGGTTCTGCTGTCACGGATCCATTCAATCACGACATATTCGGGGACCATGGCACCAGCGTCGCCGGCATCGCTGCGGCCGTGGCAAACAACGGCCTGGGCGGACGGGGTGTGGCGCCGGACATAGAACTTCGAGGGTTCAATCTTGGTAGCTACCCTGGTGCTGATTACGAAGTTGGCCTGTTTAAATCTCTGGGGGGCAGTAGCAGTCATCCGGATTCAGCCAGCGCACACATATTCAATATGAGCTTTGGAATTGAATTGCCCGCTCAAAATCCAGAAAAAGATTTTGTGAAGCTCGTGAAGATGGGAACAACAGATCTTCGGGAGGGTTTGGGTGCGCTTTATGTAAGAGCCGCGGGTAACTCATTCTCCTTTTGTGGGGGTGCGCATCCTCTTAATAGAGAAGTCGGATGCATCGGCAGCAACTCGGACCCGGATCAAAACCTGCCTTACCTGATTATGGTGGGTGCATTCAATGCGAAAGACGTCAAGTCTTCATATTCGAGTGCCGGCGCCAATTTGTGGGTGGTTGCGCCGGGTGGAGAAGATGGTGAGGAGCACCCGGCCATCATCACCACCGATCAAATCGGCATCCATGCAGGATATAGCAGCATTATCGATAACCCACTGACCACTGACCATCCGCTAAACCCGGACGGTGACTATATCAGTGCTTTTGGGGGCACCTCATCCGCCGCCCCTGCGACGGCCGGGGTGATTGCCATCCTGCTGGGTGTCAATCCGGATTTAACCTGGCGGGATGTCAAACATATTCTGGCTGCATCGGCACGAAAAATCGATCCGGATATCCCGGCGGTTCGAGTGGCGTTCAACGGCCAACCATACATTGCCCAGCATGCCTGGCAGACCAATGCCGCAGGCCATGATTTTCACAACTGGTATGGTTTTGGCGCAGTGGCGGTCGATGAGGCAGTCGCCATGGCAAACGGCTATACAGCCAATGGCCTGGGTGAATTTGTCGAATCACCATGGTTTGAGGCGACCAGCGATATGGAGGCCATGGACATTCCGGACAGAGATGGCGCCGGTGTCACGGATATGCTGGAGGTCACAGAATTGCCCAATACGGCCAACATAGAAGCCGTGATACTGGATATTACTGTCAACCATGGTTATGGCTCTGATTTAGGTGTTACATTAACCTCACCTGGAGGCACAGAAAGCATTGTTAATACGCCATTCAATTCGATTCTCGACGGATATCCCGGAATGCATGGCTGGCAATTGATGAGCAATGCCTTTTACGGAGAAGAGCCTAATGGAACCTGGACCCTGCAAGTGGTTGATCTGGTTACCGGTGATACAGGTCGTTTGGGTTCATGGCGGCTACGCTTTTACTATGGGGACCATCCGGATTAAAAATCCCCTTTAATGGCACTTTCCCTCCCATCGCCACATCGATTCCATTGAAGACTCAGCAAGGATATTGCATGATGTCCGAATTCTGGACAACGAGGAGTATTTTGACCGATGGAGATTCAAGACAAGGTCGCACTGGTAACGGGTGCAGGGTCGGGCATTGGCCGTGCACTGGCAGAAAAGTTGGCCAGGGGAGGGGCCAGAGCAGTCGTGTGTGCAGACTTAAATGGTGCTAATGCCGAGGAAACCGCAATAAGTCTGGGGGGCATCGGGACAGCGGCGACGCTGGATGTCGGTGATGAAGATGCGCTCAATGCGCTGATTGATCATACGGAGCAGACAACAGGTGGTATTGACCTCATGGTATCGAATGCCGGTTACGCTGCCCCCGGCGGTCTTGAACTGACCACTGAAGTGTGGGAAAACATGATGCGCGTTCACACCTGGGCTCATCTTTTTGCTGCCCGGGCGGTGCTGCCGGGCATGGCCAGGCGCGGTGGTGGATACCTGCTCAATACCGCCTCCGCAGCCGGTCTGCTGACCCAGATGGATTCTGGGCCTTATGCTGTATCCAAACACGCCGCTGTAGCACTCGCCGAATGGATCGCCATCAATCATTACGATGAGGGTATCCGTGT
>JAPOOX010000188.1 GCA_026713185.1 Gammaproteobacteria bacterium | reverse complement strand
TAAAAGGTATGGCCCGTTTCGAGCGCTTGAAGTTCAACAGCCGATTGCGCAAGGACAGATCAAGAAGTTTTCGTTTCCAGTTTTCAACGCGACGATCGGCACCCACTATATCGTCTGGAGTGGGGGCATCCGGATACTCCACGTCCTCAGGTAAGTCACTCAGATCATCCAGACCTGCATCGATCACTTCTTCGACCGAGGTATCCTCCTGCCCCGTTTGCGTGACCCGCTCATACAATGGACGAATCCGGGCAAGGCGGGACTGCTTGATATCGACCAGCAACAGGAAGCTTTCTTCATCGAACAGTTTGGCGTTGGCCTCCTCTCTCGCTTGCGTGAACTTGACGGCTGGACGATGTGCAACGTAAGTGGTCTCAAACACCAGGATCTCCTTCAGGTCGACCCTTTTACGCAGGGCCTGCAGATCCTCGACCACGCTGGTACCAAACTCCAGGTCCTCCAACCAGACACCTACAAAGGCATGGCCTTTGGTGAAAATGATCAGGGAATTAAATCCTGCTTGTTCTAGGGCACCAGCAAATAGCAGGGTGGAATCCATACAGGTCACCAGACGGTGTCGTTTCACCTCTTCAGGCAAGCGGATCTTCTGGCCTTCGTTTTCGAAACTCGCGGGGGGTTCAGCATAGGCCAAATCCTGCCGTATGACAGCCGACCAGATGGCATTGACCATCTCACCCACTTTCTTTCGGCTTTTCGACTGATAGCCATCGAGTTTCGGATCATGACCAACCCCCTGCAGCACCTTCGCTGCTGTTCGCAGGATTTCCTGTATGAACGGCGAATTCGGTTGCACATAGGCTGCCAGGATTTCCGGCAATTCCTGAATTCCACCCCATTCGTTTCGACTCAGTACCTGCACATCACAAGATAACCTGGCAAGTACTTCATCCCCTGAACTCAATGAGAAATCGTAGGTGCCCCGGACTGCCTCATTGACTTCCTCCAAAAATCCCGGGTTGAGTTCAATCATGCAGTCACGCAAGGATATCTCAGCATCGGGAGCCAGTCGGGTAATGTGCCAGACCTTGGGTTTGGCAAACCCGGGGGTGGTGATGACCGTCAGCTCCAGGTCTTGATAGCCGACGTCCGTGGGGTTGTTAAGAACAATATCCCGAATTACAGGCACCGAGTTTTGCTGGAGTGCCAGGTTGACCTTGTGGGCCGCTGCAATCTGGATGGTTATTTCTTTGTTTTCAGTTTCCTGATTGTCTGTCTCAGAATTCATTTTTTGTTTTTGATAGGTAATTTAAACCACATTTTCACGTTAACGCAGGAGTATACACGGCGGGTAGAAATTAGTGGGGTCGGAGTAAAGTGCCGGAGTAAAACGCAACATTGCGACAAGAGCGGGACATTTTACTCCGGTACTTTACTCCGACCCCGGAACCTTTGCGACCCCGGAACCTTTGCGGAGTTCCGGAAGTCAATCCGGCTCTATACCATATTTCTCCCTAACGCCATCAACGAGATACTTCAGTTCTGGTACACAGGCGGAGGTGGTCATCAGGCGCTGCCAACTGATGCGGCGCAGAAGGCCAGGCATGCGACACGTAGCGACCGCTTGATTCCATTGCCTTTCGGCCTCTCCTCCACTTTGGAACTCGGGATTGCGAGCATCATAGACCACAAGTGCGTGTCCTACGGTCCGATTCGGCTTACCATCCGGTGTGAGGGCGGCGACCAATGCGTTTCGCGCCAGTTGGTAAACGTCTTTGAACGGACACGGCACATGATCTCGATCAGCCGGCCAGTCGAACAGGTGGGGCAAATGTTCCCAGTACCGAATGCCGATCTCTGTGAGCGTACAGCGGCTGTGGCGTTGACGTTGGACTTGGTATTTCCCGTTGCAATAATCGGTATTATCAGTACTCAGGCCTGGTCGTGAGCAACAGCCAAATTTATCCTCAGTAAATTTGCATTCGATAGCAATTCGCTCTTCCGAACTGCTCAGCAGCACGTCAACGCTGGTTCTCCCTCTCGGTTTTTCCCCTAAACAACGCACCTCGTGCTCGAAGTCGAGCGTCCAGCCAAGGTGATTATTGAAGAAGGCCGGTCGCCCACACTCGGCACGCACATCTTGGAGCAGATCAAGGCGACCGAAGGCGTGAAGCGCTCCAAATACGCTTTGTGTCAGGGCCTGTGAACTCTTCAAACTGCCAAACCACTGATGCCGCTGGTCAAAAGGGATAACATTGCGAATATCACGCGCCTTCGATTCGTTATACGGCGGAACCAAGACGTTCTTCTCCCGGAACTTGCCCGCGAGAACTGGTGGACGCTGCTCCCGCTTGCCGCCGTCGAGTTCACCCTGATGATGCCGATCAGCCCAATACCATAGCAACCGGCGCACATTTTCCTCATAACCCGTATCACTTTTCATGTCCTCTCCCCAGGTCTGTGCGGAGGCAGGGCTTTGTCAATAGCCAGCCTAATAG
>JAPOOX010000186.1 GCA_026713185.1 Gammaproteobacteria bacterium | reverse complement strand
TCGCAGATGGTTTTGGGGCATTCATTTGCACCAGCGTCTGCGCGTCCCTCCCGGATTCCCGAGCTTCCCCCGCATGCCTGTAGTCATGCTCCTCCAACTCGGCGCTCCGACATTATGCTGGTGCAAATGAACACCCCAAAACCATCTGCTGTATTCCGGGAATATTGTGTGTTTGATGAGAGTTCAGTGTCTCAGAATGCCAACCACCAGTCCCTCGAAAGCAAAGGCCGTATTCCGCAAATCGACATCGATTGGGGAGTAATCCTTGTTTTCCGGCAATAAGGTCAACAGGTTTTGGGTGCTGCCACGCTGTAACCGTTTAACCGTCACTTCATCTTCGATGCGGGCAACCACCAGGTCGCCATTACGAAGCCTGCTGGTTCGATGAACAGCCAGCAGATCGCCATCCAGAATACCGGCATCTATCATGCTGTCACCCCGAACAGTCAGCAGATAATCAGCAGGAGGGTGGAAAAAGCTTGCTGGAATTTCGCAGTAGTCTTCGATGTGTTCCTGTGCAAGGATTGGACTACCCGCGGCAACCCGACCAACGATGGGAATACCTTTTGATTCCGGAAGCTGGATACCTCTTGAAGTGCCGGGGACCAGTGTGATTGCTCCCTTGCGGGCAAGGGCTTTGAGATGTTCCTCTGATGCATTGGGGCTTTTGAAGCCAAGTCTTTTGGCAATGTCCACACGGGTGGGCGGGTATCCCGTCTCGTCGATATAGGTTTTGATGAAGTCAAGAACCTTTGTCTGTCCTTTTGTAAGCCTGTTCATACGCTTCCTGATTTTTTATACAGTACATGTGATTATATACAGGAAGAATCCGATAGCAAGTATTTTTCAAGTAATTTTTTCGATAATTGAACCCTGCACGGCAACGCACAGGCTTGTTACCATATCGTGTTGATTTGTATTCTGTCACTGCATGGCTGACACTGGTTTTCGACTATGAAAGAAATGGGAACAACGATGACTGACCTTATGACATGGGTAACCGATCCAAGGGTAATACTGGTGTTCGTTATTGTCTTCGCCACACTGTTGCTTAACTTCATGGCACGCAGATTATTCATACACCTGGGGCGGAAGGTACAGGGGACCTCAACCATTTGGGATGATGCTTTGTTCCAGTCGGTCAGAAAACCACTGGCCTGGTTAATCTGGGTCGTCGGGATTTCCTGGGCCGCCGAGATTATCGTAGCGGATACGGATACGGATCTTGCACAAATCATAGATCCAGTACGCTACGTCAGCGTTGTGGGACTGTTGGCCCTTTTCCTGACAAAATTTATCAGTGAGACCGAAAAAGCCTTTATTCATCAGGGCTCTGACGTTACTACTGCCAGTGCGGTTGGCAAACTGCTGCGGATATCAGTCCTCATTACAGCAACGTTATCCATTCTACAGACACTTGGTATCAACATAGCGGGTATTCTGGCATTTGGTGGAATTGGCGGCATTGCAGTCGGGTTTGCCGCGCGGGATATTCTGGCCAACTTCTTTGGTGGTCTGATGATCTATCTTGATCGTCCTTTCAAGGTTGGTGACTGGATCAGGAGTCCGGATCGGGAAATTGAAGGCACCGTGGTCAACATCGGTTGGCGATTGACAGAAATTCTCACCTTTGACAAGCGGCCTTTATATATTCCGAATATGGTATTTGCCAACATCACACTGGAGAATCCATCCCGGATGCTGAATCGACGTATCTACGAGACTGTTGGTATCCGGTACGATGACGTCAGCAAGATGGCGGCGATTGTTGATGATGTTCGTGGAATGTTGCAAAACCATCCTGAAATTGACCCGGACAAAACCCTCATCGTTAACTTCAATGGGTTTGCACCGTCCAGTTGCGACTTCTTCGTCTATACATTCACCAGGACGACAGACTGGATCAAGTTCCATCACATCAAGGAAAACGTGTTGCTGAAAATCGTTGAAATTATCGAAAGTCACGGTGCTGAAATTGCATTTCCCACATCCACGGTGCATCTCATTGACCCTGAGCCGGATGTGGAATGAACGAACTGCCCGTATTCATTGCATCTGGCTGACGTTGGAAAGGTCATGCTTGCAATAATTGGTGGTACAGGATTTTCCAGTCTTGCCGTGACCGACGGTGGGATGGAAACCACTGCCTTTGGCGATGTTTACATGGAAACCGGTGAGTTGCATGAGACGCCTGTTGTATTTGTACCCAGGCACGGAAATCCACCCCGGTATCCGCCACATAAAATCAACTACCGGGCAATCATCCAGGCACTTTTTGATGCCGGTGTTGACGGCATCATTGCTGTTAACACAGTGGGTAGTGTGGATGAAACCCTGAGCGTCCCTGGACTGGTCATTCCCGATCAGATCATCGATTATACATGGGGCCGGCAACAAACCTTCCATGACGATCAGATTGTCCATGTCGACCTGACCCATCCTTATGATCCCGTTCTCAGAACCTTGCTTTGCGATGCTGCGGCGGGATATCCCACCCGAACAGACGGGGTCTACGGATGTACCCAGGGACCCAGACTGGAAACCGCAGCTGAAATCCGGCGGTTGCGAAAAGACGGTTGTCACATCGTTGGAATGACAGCGATGCCGGAAGCCGGACTGGCGAGAGAACGTGGTATTCCCTATGCGGCAATTTGCGTTGTGATCAACGCCGGCGCCGGTATAAAAAACCGGATTATTGATATGGATGAGACCAGGCGTTCACTTGATACCGGTATGGGATGGGTACGTGATGTGCTGATCAGGGTGGTCCAGTCAACCTGAGTCGTTCCCCTGGTTGTTATGAATCATCCCGATGGAATTTCAAATGGTGCAATCTTTATCAGAATTCCGAAGGAAGGATGATCAATGTAGTGCAGTTCATCAGTACGCATTTTGCGGGAATGTTGCAGCCTGTAGCGGTTCCCGGGAATATATCTACCCCGTTGCCGTGCCTGTTCGACGAGATCCGGATACTGTGCGAGGATGTCCGGGTCGATATCCGGGAAGTCATTCTCCAGGTTGTTTCCAGGGGAGTAATGTTGTTGCTGATTGTCATTGGGATTGAATTCTGTAAACCAGAGATCTGTGTAAACGAGTGCAAAACGGCTTTTGCTGATGGACAGGGTACCATCAATTTCGAACAGTTCACCATGGCGGTCGCCAGTCTGGAGCAGTACCTGTGTGGCATCATCCGACAATGGCTGCAGCCAGCCTCTATGTGTCAGCAGTTCATAACCCGATGACCTTCGGAGACTTGCGGCAATTTGAGTGAGAGAAAGCTGATTATTCTGTAATTGTCGGAATGCGTCCGGCAGACTGGAATTGATGATGTCATCCAGATTTGATTCACCCGTGTCTTCCCCGGAGGAATCCTGCTTGTTGCCGGCTGAGACCTCATCAAGAAGTTCACGATACAACTGTTCTCTGCTCTGGTCCGCAAAAAGAAATGTGTGAGGTTCATCTTCCTCGACTTCAGAGGTTTCGATGGGCAGTGTTGCACCTTGTTGCAGCAACACCGCCAGTTGTTCCAGAGTATCGGGTGCAAGGTCATCATCGGATACCGGTCCGATCGAGACAATATTTTCGGGGTAACTCTGGGTTTCACCGGTTCTGACAACATCACCGTATTGCCTGTCACCCGGTTTAAAGACGATTACCTCAATCTGGAACCAGTTGGGATAATCTTCAAGCGCCTCCGCAATTGAAAGTGGGACGGTGCAACAGGCGGCGATGAAGCAGATACTAGCTCGCAATGGCAATGCTCTTCTTCTCCAGTTTCTTCAGCAATCGTTCGACTTTACTGAATCGGATTTCCGGTTTCTCCATGGATTCGTAGAAGGTCAACTGATTGGCGGTCGACAATCGGTATCGGTGCGGCTCGGATTGCAGCAGCGCTACCAGAGTTCCCGGATCAATTATCGAATCCTGTTCGAATTCCAGTTTACCGCTTTTCACGCCGGCATCAATCTTCCTGATTCCCAGCTGGTCTGACCTCAGTTTCAACTGGGTGACACGGAACAGGTTTTTAGTCGATTCCGGCAACAAACCGAAGCGGTCAATCATTTCGACCTGTAATGCAGTGAGTTGTTCATCAGATTCGGCATTGGAGATTCGCTTGTACAATACCAGTCTGGTGTGTATATCGGGTAGATAATCATCAGGAATCAACGCGGGTAATCTGAGATTGACTTCGGCGCCAGCTCTCAGTGGCTGGTCCAGATTGGGCGTTTTGCCATCCCGGATAGCCTGAACAGCGCGATTAAGCAATTCCATATAGAGTGAATATCCGATGGTCTGTATGTTACCGGTCTGCTCATCACCCAATAACTCCCCGGCGCCACGTATCTCCAGGTCATGAGTCGCCAGAATAAATCCTGAGCCCAGATCCTCTGCTTCGGTAATGGCTTCCAGACGTTTCCTGGCATCAGAGGTCATGGCACGGGGATGTGGTGTCAGCAGGTAGGCGTAGGCCTGATGATGCGATCTGCCGACGCGGCCCCGTAACTGGTGGACCTGTGCCAGTCCGAATTTGTCAGCCCGGTCCATGATAATGGTGTTTGCACTGGGAATATCGATTCCAGTCTCGATAATCGTGGTACACACCAGCAGGTTGGTTTTTTTATGGTAAAAATCTGACATTACCTGCTCCAGCTCCCGTTCCCGCATCTGGCCATGGCCGATGGCAATACGCGCTTCCGGCACCAGTTTTTTTATTCTGTCCGCGGTCTGTTCAATATTCCTGACCTCGTTGTGCAGATAATACACCTGACCGCCGCGCATTAATTCCCGCTGGATGGCTTCCCTGATCAGTCCGTCGTTGCGCTGTCGGACAAAGGTCCTGATAGACAGGCGGCGTGCCGGTGGTGTGGCGATGATAGTGAGATCCCTCATATTGGAGATCGCCATGTTGAGTGTCCTCGGAATAGGGGTTGCGGTCATCGTCAGAATATCCACTTCCGCCCGCAGTGATTTCAGTTGCTCTTTCTGGCGAACGCCAAAACGGTGTTCTTCATCAATAATCAGCAAACCGAGATTGTTAAACTCCAGGCCGTCCTGTATCAGCGTATGGGTACCGATGATGATATCGAGACGCCCCGATTTCATTCTGTCGATGATCTCACGCCGTTCTTTTGATGTTCGAAAGCGGGAGATGGCGTCGATGTTAACGGGCCACTCTGCAAATCGATCCTTGAAAGTCTCGTGATGCTGTTGCGCCAGCAATGTTGTGGGTACCAGAATCGCCACCTGTTTACCCGCTTGCACTGCAAGAAAAGTTGCACGCATGGCAACCTCAGTCTTTCCAAAACCAACATCGCCGCAGATCAACCGGTCCATGGCTTTATCCTGAACCATGTCGGCTATCACGTTCTGAATTGCCAGTTCCTGGTCCGGTGTCTCTTCAAAAGGGAAGGCTGCCGTAAACTGGTGATAATCATCAGTGGGGAGCGGATAGGCAAAACCTTTTCTGGCGGCGCGTCGCGCATAAATATTCAGGAGTTCCGCCGCGACATCATGAATCTGTTCAGCAGCCCTGCGTTTGGCTTTTTGCCAGGCATCGCCGCCAAGTCTGTGCAGGGGAGCATTTTCTTCTCCAGAACCCGTAT
>JAPOOX010000148.1 GCA_026713185.1 Gammaproteobacteria bacterium | reverse complement strand
TCCGCGATGATCATGGGTAGTGCAGTTTTGATTCCCTGACCCATTTCCGGATTGGCTGAGTAGATGGTAATGGTTCCGTCTGAAGCAATCTGTATGAAGGCGTTCAACTCACCCGAGCCCACCAGAGTCTGTAATTCCGCTACCGATACGGTTCGTTGAGGCATCATGGTGGCCAGTACGAATCCACCCCCGGCGATGCCGCCAAGTTTCAGAAATCCACGCCGGGAAATAGATTCCTGTTGCAGAGCCTGACTGACTTCCTGCAGCAGATTATTCTTTTCTTTACTCATGATGACACCTCAACGGTATTCTTTTCCGGGGTCCACCATGACACTTCGTTTTGCCCATTTGCTTTACGGGTGTCGGCGGCGGCAGCATGAATCGCAGCGCGAATACGTACATAGGTACCACAACGACAGTAATTACCAGCCATTGCCGCATCTATATCCTCATCTGTGGGGTCAGGCGTGGATGCCAGCAGGGCAGCGGCACTCATGATCTGTCCGGCCTGACAGTAACCGCACTGGGCAACATCCTGATCAATCCATGCCTGTTGCACCGCCTGCAATCCGGTATCCGATGCCAGTCCCTCAATGGTTGTCACGGCTGCATCCTGAACATCTGATATACGCAGCATGCAAGACTTTACCGGGGTACTGTCCAGATGCACGGTACACGCTCCGCAAAGGCCAATACCGCAGCCATATCGTGTACCCACCAGTCCAAGTTTGTCTCGCAGCACCCACATAAGCGGCATCTCCGGGTCAACATCGGTCTGATATTCCTGATTATTGACAGTGAGGGTGAAATTCGCCATATCAACTCTCCAACTTATGAATCATGAGATTATGCATTATCCGCAAGGTAATACGATGATCTTTCAAGACTGATCGACCGGTTGAATCCGTACAGCATGCGTTGCTGTTCTTCCTTCTTCAATCAGTAAAGCAATACTGCCCTCCTGCAGTGTATTGCTGGTTGCCTCGATACAGGTGGTACCATTTACTTTGCCGGTGAGTTGATTACCATGGACTTCCAGGGATAGTGTTATGGTGTCACCAAGAGACCACTCAAACGGCTGTTCTGCCAGAATGGTCTCCGTATCCAGCATTTCTACAATCTGAACGGTGTCTTCTCTGGTCAGTTCCAGTGCATAGTATCGTTTCAGACCCTGTACCCTGGCGGCTATGCCAACGCGCCTGGCCAGATGCGGAGTCACATCCGCGCTAACCTTGTAGTCCTGCCAGTCTCTTGTACCCTGAATCAGCAATCCCACACCATCATTCTGTACCAGACGATAGGGTTCTCCCCAGGATAAAAAGGAATCCACCGCGTTAATCCATGACCTGCGCCACATCGTCCCTTTGTGCGGGGGTTGTGTCAGAATTACATCAGGTGTTCCTTCCCAGGTGAGCCAGTCCAGGTAGACACTGCCTGGTCCCGCAATACTGATGCCGACCTCAAATACAGGATTTGCCGATTCCGGCACCACCAGGGA
Source organism: Gammaproteobacteria bacterium (assembly GCA_026713185.1). Taxonomy (GTDB): domain Bacteria; phylum Pseudomonadota; class Gammaproteobacteria; order Pseudomonadales; family Azotimanducaceae; genus UBA7455. The sequence continues at coordinate 49,927 of JAPOOX010000148.1, read as the reverse complement.
CAACTCTTCCCCGGCGCCACTGGTCAGCTCAAGCGTATCGCCATAGAACGTTTCCACCTCATCATCAATTCCAAACGCACGCACATAAAGCGTAACGCTGACCGTACTTTCAGACCCTGTTGACATGCGCGCACGAATAGATTGCCCGGAGTGGATTCTCGGGGATGCCATGAGACTGTAACCACGAGTCTCAAAGAACTTTGCTGTTTCCTTACTTGGGGCAAACACCGGACTGCCGCAATGAACCTGTCCGTTGGTAGATACCTGCAGGCTGCGCTGACCGGACTCGCTGTAACCGACCACATTGGCCACTTCACCTTCACCCTCCGTTACGGTAAAACCCTGCACCGCACCGGGAAATTCAAAGTGGAATTGCGCTCCCCCTTTTGGTGTCCACACAGAATCTCCAGCCAGGCGCTGACCCAGGTGGATGATTTTTACAGCCTCGCGGGCACAGTCACTGATACCACGACCTCCCTCGGCCGTAGGCAGATATACCCGGTCTGCCACCGGGCCACGCCAGTCAAGCCCGCTGTTCATCCCCGCATCGATGCCGGACAGACTGTTTTTGATGCCCATCAGACATCCCACATTGCCGGAATTGCAGTCTGTGTCCCAGCCACAGGTGTTGATAATCTTCATGGTCCGGGAGAAATCGTCTTCGCCATGCATCAGGGAATGAATGATAAGACCGTGATTGGGCACCATATGGCAATTACCGCCATATTTGTCATAGCCGTAACGAGCTGCCAGCATTTCTCTGGTAGCGCGCCAGTCCGGCTCCCGGGCGTGCCAGGATCTGACATCATCGATCAACCGGGCAATCAGGGAATCCACCGGTATATGGCCCAGTGCCGTATCAATCAGTCGATTGATGTCAGATTCCACAAACGCCATCGCTTCCATTACCGCCAGTACCACCGCACCGTTAACCGCCTCACCATCGTGACTGACTGAAGCGGCTTCCCGGGCCAGTTTTGCTGCCAGTGACGCATTGCCGGGACTCACCATGGCCCATCCATCGATAAATATCTGGGCGCCTATCTGCTCTGCGACCACCTTGCCGTTAAGTGCCTCCGAGCCGCTGGCCGGTGCTTCTATACCATTCTTGAGACGTAAAAACGCGGTGTGTTCCGTGGAGTTGCCCATACCACCCCACCACAGAATAGAACGATTCTCGATAATGTAATTCAACCAACTGTTGCCTATTTGCCGGGCGGCAATGTCCGGGTCCGCATCGTGATCTTCCAGTGCCCTCAGAAATGTGAAAGTGCCGGATATATCGTCATCTGTCACAATCAATGGCAAATTCAACCGATCATGAACGTAATACTCGATATCACCCAGTCGTTCCTGAATGCGCTCATATGTCCAGCCTTCAAAGGGACGTCCCAGGTAAACGCCGATGACCTTGCCCAGCACTCCGGCATAGACCCGCTCCTGATAGTCTTCCCTTAAAATGTTGTCCATGTGTTTCTCCTTAAATTCGATTCAATGACAAAAAATATCAGTATGCCGGGCAGTCAACAAGTATCCTCTTAAATGTAACAAACAGCACCCGGTTTTTTCTTGATATCCAACTATTCAGAAAAGTACGATTATGAACAAAATTTCAATACTGCTTATCTTTCTTTTGAGGTAACAGCCATGTCCTGCTACGCTTGCAGGCGCAGAACTGCTGGAAACAGCTGAAGGTATGCGCGGTTGCAGGATAAAATTGAAAGTGCAAATAAATTGAGAGTTGATAATTCATGAGCCTTAATAAACAGATTTTAATCGATTCACTTCCCCAAGACAGACTTCAGGAATCCAATTACCGTTTGGAATCTGGTCCGGTTCCCGAACCCAGTGAAGGAGAAGTCCTGTGCAGGACGCAGGTACTGATGGTTGCTGCCGGTGTAAGGGCCGGTCTGCAGGGAAGCGCCAGCTATGCCGGCGCCCCGAAGACCGGTATCGTCATGAACGGTACGGGTGTGGCCAGAGTGGAGAAATCAAATGATGCAGGCTTTGCCGCAGGGGACCTGGTTGTCTGCAATGCCGGCTGGCAGGAATATTCCATTCACCGTGCCGGTGCATTATCCAAAGTCGATAATGACGTGGATCCGGTACACTATCTTGGCGCCCTAGGCACCAATGGCCTGACCGCATACTTTGGATTGTTGGACGTGGGCCGGCCGGCAGCAGGTGAAACGGTGCTGGTTTCTGCCGCTGCGGGTTCAGTAGGTCATCTGGTGGGGCAGATGGCCCGGATCAAAGGCTGTACCGTTGTCGGCATCACCAGTACGGAAGAAAAGTGCCGGTTACTTACGGACCGGCTCGGTTATCACAGATCAGTTTCATACCGGTCTGCAGACTTCCGGGCAGAACTCAAGGAAGCCTGCCCTGACGGAGTGGATATTTACTTTGACAACACTGGCGGCAATATCCTTGGCATGGCTTTACGGCGAATGAATAACAGCAGCCGTATCGTTTGCTGTGGTGTGGTTTCCCAATATGATACGGGCAATCCCGCTGGAGCACCCACCGGCATTCCAGGACTGTTGGTCAATAAACGTATACGGATGGAGGGTTTCCTGGTCTTCGACTACGCGGCTCAGTACGACAACGCACGAAAAGAAATCAAAAGCTGGATCAATTCCGGCGAACTGAATCCGCTGTACGATGAATTCAAGGGATTGGAAAGCGCACCCGCCGCCTTTGTTGATCTGCTGGCCGGCGGCAACCTGGGTACCCGAATTATCCGGGTCGCAGACCAGGACTGAAGACGATTCTCTATTCTGGTATAGTGTGCCGTCCCCACCTGAGCCTGATGTGGCTCCAGGCAACTGTTAACCCGAATAGAAAGAATGACAGTAGAGATCAAGACCCCGGACGAAATCGAAAAAATGCGAGCGGCAGGCGCATTGGCCGCTGCGCAGTTGACCATGATCGGGGCTCATGTCAAGCCGGGTGTCAGCACCGGTGAACTGGATCGAATCTGCCACGAATATACCGTAAACATACAAAAGGCAACGCCCGCTCCCCTGAATTATCGCGGTTTTCCCAAATCCATCTGTACATCGGTCAACCACGTTGTCTGTCATGGGATTCCTTCTGACGAAAAGATCCTCAAGAATGGCGATATCATCAACATTGATGTCACACCCAGGAAGGACGGTTTCCACGGGGACTCCAGCAAGACATTTATCGTGGGCAAGGGGTCGGTGCTCGCTGAGCGACTGATACGCATCTGCCAGGAATGCCTGTACCGGGGAATCAAGACCGTAAGACCCGGCGCCCACCTTGGTGATATCGGTCATGCAATCCAGACGCACGCGGAAAGAAATCGTTTTTCGGTAGTGCGGGAATTCTGCGGTCATGGTATCGGGAGAATATTTCACGATGAACCCCAGGTTCTACACTACGGTCAGCCGGGCACCGGTATCGAACTCTCCCCGGGCATGACAATCACCATTGAGCCAATGATCAACGCCGGAAAAAAGGAGGTGAGACTCCTGCCCGATAACTGGACGGTCGTCACTAAAGATCATAAGTTAACGGCCCAGTGGGAACATACAATCCTGGTCACCGAAACCGGATATGAAATCCTGACATACCGAAGCGATGACACCATCCCACGATGCAGCTAGTAAACACCTTACCGCAACTGGCTGAAAAGCTGACCGGGTCGCGTCAACCCATCCCGATATTCCGGGAAGTGCTGGCCGAATTCCACAGTTCGCTGAGACAACAGTTTACGGCTGGTATTCCAGCAGGAAAACTGATCCGGGAATACTCTGCCTTTATGGATGAAATCCTGCGACTTGCCTGGCAGCGATTCGACTGGAATGAAAGACTGTCCAGTTGGCGAAAAACCCGCATTTCCCTGCTTGCGGTTGGTGGCTATGGGCGTGCCGAGTTACATCCTCATTCTGATATTGACCTTCTTCTCCTGCTGGAAGGCAACAATTACGATTTGCATCGCCATAATATTCAGAATTTCTGCACCCTGTGCTGGGATATGGGTCTGGAAGTCGGCCATAGTGTGCGATCCGTCAATGAATGTAAAAACCAGTCGAAAAACGACGTCACCGTGCTGACCGCACTGATGGAAGCGCGCACGATCTGCGGTTCTGATGAACTGCTGCAGCGTATGAACAGGAAAATATCGGCCGATAAAATCTGGTCACCACAGAAATATTTCCTGGCGAAGAAGGATGAACAGGAGAAACGTCATGAAAAATACGATCACACGGAATATCGCCTTGAACCCAATATAAAGACATCCCCGGGAGGATTGCGTGATATTCAGACCGTCATGTGGACCGCACGACGAAAATTCGGCACCGTCAATTTCGACGACCTGGAGCAACAGCAGTTTCTGACTGAATCGGAAAACAAAGTGCTGACCAATGGCCGCGATCTGTTATGGAAGATCCGCTTTGGTCTGCACGTGGTCTCTGGCCGTGACGATGACCGCCTGCTGTTCGAATATCAACGGGAACTCGCTGCGATGTTCGGATATGAGGACGGAGACCTGTTGGCCGTGGAACAGTTCATGAAGGATTATTATCGGAGTGCGCTGGAGGTAAATCATACCAATCAGTTACTGCTGCAGCATTTTGAGGAAGAGATCGTTCAATCCGGCAAACGCACCAGGATTGTACCCATCAATGAACGCTTTCAGTTACACAACAATTACCTTGAGGTCACCAGTGATGATGTGTTCATCAAGCATCCTGCCGCGCTGCTGGAAATGTTTGTCATCATGGGAAATGACAGGAAAATTCAGGGCGTACGTGCTGCCACCATCAGATTGATACGCCGTCACGTCAATCTGATAGATGATGACTTTCGCCATGACCCACAGGTAATTCAAAACTTTCTGGACATTCTGAAGTCTGCATATCACCTGTTTACGCCTCTGCGCAGGATGTCGCAGTACGGCATTCTGGGAGCTTATCTTCCGGAATTCTCCCGGATCATTGGTCAGATGCAGTTTGACCTGTTCCATATCTATACGGTGGATGCACACACACTTCAGGTGGTCCGCAATATGCGCCGTTTTCGATACAAGGATCAGGAACAACGGGAACAGGAGGAGCAGCAAGAACAGCAGTTCCCCAACACAGTGACCTACATACACCGCCGGTTACCGAAAGTGGAACTCCTGTATATTGCGGGACTGTACCATGATATTGCCAAGGGTCTGGGAGGAGATCATTCGGAACTTGGAGTCAATCTTGCGGCTGCATTCTGTCGACGCCATAAATTGGGTACATGGGATACGAATCTCGTTTGCTGGCTGGTAAAAAACCATCTGGTGATGTCCACGACCGCGCAACGCAAGGATATTCAGAACCCGGAAGTTATCCACGAATTTGCGCTGTTGGTACAGGATCAGATAAGACTTGATTACCTGTTCCTGCTGACCGTTGCGGACATCAACGCCACCAATCCGACATTGTGGAACAGTTGGCGGGCAACCTTGATGCGGCAATTGTATTCTGAAACAAAAAAAGTGCTGCGCAGCGGGTTGGAGAGCTATGTAGACCGCAGCGACTACATTAAGGAGAATCAGGAACATGCCACTTTCAGGCTGACTGAACATGGCCTGCCACGAGACAAAATCCTGGAACTCTGGAACCATGTTGATGATGACTATTTTATTGGTGAATCAATATCCAACATCATCTGGCAGACACTTGCTATCGAGAAACATCAGTTGACTGACGGCCCCCTGGTCCTTATCAAGGATGACGTTTCACGACGTCGCACCGACGAGGGGTCTACTCAGATCTTTGTTTACATGCGGAATGCGAGACGGATATTTGCTTCCATCGTTTCCGCACTGGAGGCGCTCGAACTCGATATCGTGGATGCCCGAATTGCCAGTTCCGCGTCTGATTTCGTATTCGATACATTTACCGTTCTTGAATCAAACGGTAAACCCGTGGGTGATCACCCCGGAAGGAAAGAACGGATCAGAAAGACCCTTCTCAGATATCTTGATCCGGACTACAAACAGGTCGTCCAGGAGAAAAGGACACCCCGGATACTCAAACAGTTTACATTTAAAACGGAAGTGACCATCAAGGACCAGATTGATCACTCCATACTGAGTGTGACTGCCCGGAATCGGCCGGGGCTTCTCGCTACCATCGCCAACATTTTTGCTGAACTCGATATCACAGTATTGAATGCCAGGATCACTTCACTGGGCGAAAGAGTCGAGGATGTTTTCAATATCAGTAAAAATGGACAGGCACTGGGCGAAACCGGGATCAGACAGCTCATTACAGAGCGTATCTGCACCGAACTTGACACCCATATTGAAAAGGTGGCCGTGTAGTGAATAAACGTCTTGATCAGCTTTATCCCTATCCCTTTGAAAAGCTGAATGTCCTGCTTGATGATATCGTCCCGCCTGATGGTATTGAACCTGTTTCACTATCGTTAGGGGAGCCGAAACACCGCGCTCCGGAATTCATCATAAACAGATTCAGCGACAGGGAAACCATCGCCCGGGGATTTGGTACCTATCCACCCACCAGAGGTTACCTGACGTTACGTCAGGCTATTGCCGATTTTGTCAATAAACGCTTCAACCTGACCAGGAAAGTGAATCCTGATACCGAGGTATTGCCGGTAAACGGTACCCGGGAGGGCTTGTTTGCTATTGCCCAGACTGTTATCGATGGCACAAACAACAGCGTTACCCTGATACCCAATCCCTTCTATCAGATTTACGAAGGCGCTGCGATCCTTGCGGGAAGTACGCCAGTGTATATCCCCTGCACACAGAATACCGGTTTCAACCCGGATTTCAGTTTTGTGACAGACGACCAGTGGCAGAACTGTTCCCTGGTTTATATCTGTAACCCCGGGAATCCCAGCGGTTCTGTCATGAGTATCCCGGCATTGCAGTCCCTCATCCGGAAATCGGATGAATATGACTTTGTTATCGTCTCCGATGAGTGCTACTCGGAAATCTATGCCGCTGAAGCCCCACCGGGGTTACTTGAAGCAGCGAGTCGGATGGGTCGGGATGATTACCGGAACTGTATAACCTTCAACAGCCTCTCTAAACGATCGAATCTGCCGGGGTTAAGATCCGGTTATGTCTGTGGTGATGCACAGATACTTGAGAAATTCCTCCTGTACCGGACCTATCACGGCTCCGCCATGTCAGCACATAACCAGTGGATAAGTGAACTGGCCTGGCAGGACGAAAACCACGTTGTCGCCAATCGCAGACGCTATGCGGAAAAATATTCTTCGGTTCTGGATATCCTTGCCAATGTCTGGCCAATGCAAAGACCGGCCGCGGGCTTTTACCTGTGGCCGGAAACTCCCATCGCCGATGATGAATTCGCCAGACGTTTACTGGCTGAGACCAATGTCGAGGTACTGCCCGGCAGTTTTCTGTCCCGGGAAGTCAATGGGATAAATCCGGGCAGGAATCGGATTCGGATGGCATTGGTGGCAGATCTCGACCAGTGCGTGGAAGCAGCGAACAGAATCCGACAGTTTCGTCTGATATCTCGTTAAAACCGCATAATCCGATCCCGGGGGTCTATTCGGTGAACCGGATTCCCCCCCACAATCACCGGACATTGCACCTGCCACGGCTGTAACCACCTTGCAGGCAGGGAAGACAAACTGGTAGAGTGTGCCGCCTTCGTAATATACCAGGAAAGATCGATGTACAGTCTGGCTTTTGGAACAGGCACCAGAAACGCCAAAAATGAATGGCTTGAGGTGTACTACCCGGCTCCTTTATTCAATCCGGATGACCAGTTGGTTTTGGATATTAAAAGCGTGGTTGCCTGTAACGGCAACAATGTTGATATTGATCTCGATGATCCACTCATCGACAAACTGGCTGCCGTTATCAAGGACCCGGAACAACTCCATATTCTTGCACTGATGAAGGGATCAATACGTCCCTGCGTTCTGACCCTGCTGGAAGAGGACTCTAAACCGGCGACTACGCCAGAGGTTTACCTGAAACTTCATTTACTGTCCCATCGATATGTCAGGCCCAATGAGCAGAATCTGGAGGATATCTTTTCCCTGTTACCCAATGTTGCCTGGACCAGCATGGGTGCAGTAGACCCGGCAGAAATTACCGACCTGCAGTTAAAGGCCAGAACAACAGGCAAAGCTCTGGAAGTGAATGCAATCGACAAATTCCCCAGGATGACAAACTATGTAATACCTGCCGGTGTTCGGATTTCCCACGGCGCCAGAGTCCGACTGGGCGCCTATCTGGGAGAAGGCACTACTGTCATGCATGAGGGTTTTGTCAACTTCAATGCCGGCGCCATCGGTCCCAACATGATTGAAGGCCGCTTGTCACAGGGTGTAACCATGGAGGCAGGCAGTGATCTCGGCGGTAGCGCCAGTACTGCCGGGACATTGTCCGGTGGCGGAAATATCGTCATCTCCATTGGCAAGGATTGCCTGGTCAGCGCCAACGCCGGAACGGGTATTCCTCTGGGTGACCGCTGTACGATCGAAGCTGGCCTGTATATTACGCCGGGCACGCTGGTACAGGTACTGGATGAATACAAAAATCCTGTCAAGGTGGTTAAAGCCCGCACCCTTGCCGGACAGTCCGATATGCTGTTTATCAGGAATTCACAAACCGGTGTCGTGGAATGCCGGAGTAACCAGAAGGCGATCGAATTGAACAAGGCCTTACACGCCCATAATTGATAAATGGGCCATTTAATTGTACGATGGTTCCTGCAGGTTTACAGGCAAAAAACTTTAAGAATCATGCGGCTATCAAGATACAGAAAACTGATCGTTGCGACCCTGGTGATAATTTTCCCGGGACAGGTTCTGCTGGCCGCCGATATGTCATGTCATGATGCAAACTCTTCCGGTCAGACCCACGAACAAGCAATGAATGTTGCATTGCCTGAGCCAGAATTGGCAGGTTCCACCCATATGGATCATTCCATGCATACAAACATGGATACTTCCAGCGTCATGCCTTCTTCAGACTGTTGCCCGGATTGTGACTGCACCCCGGGCAGTTGCTCTACGGCTGTATTGCCAACCTGTGAAATGGCAAATACAACCCGATATTCTTTCTCCATCAGTCAATATTCAGAATTGACTGAATACGCGTTAACCACTCCTCTTTTCAGACCCCCCATTTCCAGCTAGAACACCACTGGTGCGCCTGAAGGTGCGCCGGAATCAGGGTCTGCCGGCAGGGATTCCAACTCCTCTGCTGTCTGCCTGAAACCCTACATGTTCAGTGGGAGTGATCATGAAATACAAATTCCGAAATACTGTAGAAGCAGGAATTGTCCTGAAAGCACTCTGTGGCATATTCCTGCTGGTTATTACCCAGCCAGCCTCTTCACAGATTCAACTATCGCTTGAACAGGCCGTGTCCTTGGCACGGGAAGGCGATCCATGGCTTACAGGAAGCCGCCATCAGGAAGAGGCTGTTCAGGCGCAAAGTACGGCTGCAGGTGAACTCCCTGATCCAGTGGTGTCACTGGGGATCGCCAATCTGCCCATTGACAGTTTTCATATCGGGCAGGAGCATATGACACAATTCAAAGTGGGTGTGAGACAGGATTTCCCCCGGGGCGACTCACGCCTGTTGAAGCGGCAACAACTTGACGAAATGAGCGGCCAACATCCTTATCTGCGCCAGAATCGAATGGCTGGGGTGACCGTGGAGGTATCAAATCTATGGCTGGAAACTTACAGGAACCGGGAAGCCATCCGTTTGATTGAACGGGATCGATTCCTGTTTGAGCACCTTGTCAATGTCGCCCAATCCAACTATACCAGTGCGGTGGGCGAGACCCGTCAACAAGACCTGTTAAGGGCACAACTTGAGCTTACCCGTCTGGAAGATCGCCTGACACTGCTGCAGGAACAACAGGAAACATCCCGTGCCGAATTGAATGAATGGTTGCAGGGCGCAGAGGTAAAGGATTTTGTTCTCAGTACCGGATTGCCGACTTTATCGCTGGTCCAGCAAGGCCTGGCAGAAGAAGGTGAGTTTTCCGATAAGCAGTTAAATGATGCCTTGCTGGAGCATCCCCTGATAAAAAGTTATGAACAAAAAATCATGGCCAGCCACACAGAAATACAACTGTCCCGGCAAAAGTACAAACCCCGGTGGGGGCTGAACACCAGTTACGGGTATCGGAATGACGACCCGCTGGGTAATGACCGCAGTCATTTTTTCTCCATGGATGTCACGTTTGATCTGCCGCTGTTTACCTCCAGGCGTCAAGACAAAGAGGTGCAATCCGCCATAGCGGAAGCGGAAGCAATCAAGACGGATAAAACACTGGCCCTGCGCTCCATGCGTGCTGACTTTGAATCAGCACAGGCGCGTTTACACCGTCTGGATCAGCGAAAAACACTGTATGAAGATCGACTACTGCAGGAAATTCACGATCATGCCGAGGCATCGCTGACTGCTTACACCAACGATGATGGTGAATTCTCCGATGTGGTTCGAGCACGTATTGCCGAACTCAACGCCAATATTGATTTTTTGAATATCAACATTGATCGACTTAAAACCATAGCTGAGCTGAATTACTTTCTGGTTGCTTCGGTCGATGGTCAAGCCAGGGAGATACCCCATGAATAAACTGCTGATATCGCTGTTAATCGGACTATTGATCGGCGCAGGCGCCACGGTCTTTTTCACCAGTGGAGGCGGTCATGATCCGGAGCAAAGTGACTCGAACAGCCAACCGGAACCGCTTTACTGGGTCGCGCCGATGGACCCGAACTATCGCAGGGACAAACCGGGCAAGTCACCCATGGGCATGGATTTGGTTCCTGTGTATGACGAGGGAGATGTCACAGCTGACACCGGACCAGGCACTATTACTATTTCCCCGGATGTGGTGAATAACCTTGGCGTACGGACAGCAACAGCACAACTGCGGTCCATGCACACCGCCATTACGACGGTAGGTTATGTGCAATATGACGAAGACCAGCTGATCCATATACATCCCCGGGTAGAAGGCTGGATTGAGAAGCTCCACGTCAAGGCGGCGGGAAATCCGGTAAAGGAAGGGCAGCCGCTGTATGACTTGTATTCCCCCCAACTGGTGAACGCACAGGAAGAACTGGTTCTGGCGCTGAACAGGAACAATTCCCGTCTGGTACAGGCGGCAGAAGATCGCCTGAAAGCCCTGCAAATCGATAATGCAGTAATCAGTCAACTCAAACAGGATCGTAAAGTTCAACAGACCATGACTTTTTATGCACCGCAATCCGGTGTGGTGGATAACCTGGATATCCGGGAAGGATTCTTTGTTGAACCGGGCACCACACTGATGTCAGTGGGAACTTTGGAAGAAGTATGGGTGGAAGCCGAAATTTTTGAACGCCAGGCCGCAATGGTTGAAGTCGGTTTACCCGTCACAATGAACCTCGATTACCTGCCAGGTGAGACCTGGCAGGGCAAAGTGAATTACGTTTATCCAACATTGGATCCAGAAACACGCACAGCGCGTATACGTTTGCGCTTTCAGAATCGTAACGACCTGTTAAAACCCAATATGTTCGCACAAGTGACCATACACGCCGATGCCAAAGAGGATGCATTGATGATTCCCAGAGAGGCTGTTATCAGAACCGGTACTCAGGACCGTGTGGTATTGGCTTTGGGTGAGGGGCGATTCAAATCCATCGAGGTGAAGTTGGGACGTATGGATGAGCAGTACGTGGAAATCATCGCGGGATTGGAAAGTGGCGAGGAGGTAGTCACCTCGGCCCAGTTCCTGCTGGATTCTGAATCCAGTAAAACCTCAGATTTCAGGAGATTACATCATGGACATTGATCTTCTCAAGACTGTCATTGTGGCAACCATGACGGTTACTGTAAGCGACCCGCGCCAGGGAGCCCGTCATGATTGAGTTTATTATTCGCTGGTCGGTGGATAACCGGTTTTTTGTTCTGTTAACCACCCTTATTCTGGTTGGAGTCGGGCTGTATTCACTTAAACAAACACCGGTGGATGCGATACCGGATTTGTCAGATATACAGGTCATCATCAAAACCCGTTACCCAGGACAGGCTCCTCAAGTGGTTGAGGATCAGGTGACATATCCTCTGACCACTGCCATGTTGTCTGTACCGGGAGCAGTGACGGTACGCGGTTATTCGTTCTTTGGTGACTCCTTTGTCTACGTTATTTTTGACGATGACACCGACCTCTACTGGGCACGTTCCCGCGTGCTGGAATACCTGAGTCAGGTGGCGCCTTCCCTGCCGGAAAATGCCAGTCCGCAACTGGGGCCGGATGCGACCGGAGTGGGCTGGGTATATATATACGCACTGGTGGACCGTACCGGACAACACGACATCAGTCAGTTGCGTTCGTTACAGGACTGGTATTTGAAATTTGAATTACAGTCAGTGCCCGGCGTATCGGAAGTGGCAGCGGTTGGCGGCATGGTCAAACAATATCAGGTCACGGTTAACCCGGAGAAACTTCGCGCCTTCAATATCCCGTTGGCTCATATACAGATGGCGATCAAGCAGGCTAATCAGGAAGTCGGCGCTTCTGTGGTGGAAATGGCGGAAGCAGAATATATGGTGCGCTCTTCCGGTTATATTCAAAACGAAGAAGACCTGGCCCAAATTCCCCTGGGCGTGAATGAAAACGGCACACCGCTGCGCTTGAAAGATGTGGCCGATATCAGTCAGGGCTCGCAGATGCGGCGCGGTATTGCTGAACTTGACGGTGAAGGTGAAACCGTTGGCGGCATAGTGGTGATGCGCTTTGGTGAGAATGCACAAACCACAATTGACTCTGTTAAAACCAGACTGGAAGAACTCAAACAGGGATTACCGGAGGGTGTTGAGATTGTCGAAGTGTATGACCGGTCCGGTTTGATCGAAAGTGCCGTCGAAAATTTGTGGCGCAAACTGATGGAAGAATTCATCGTGGTCGCATTGGTATGCGTAGTCTTTTTATTCCATATACGCTCCTCGCTGGTAGTCATCCTCAGTTTACCGGCAGGAATTCTCATTGCGTTCATCATCATGCATGCCCAGGGCATTAACGCCAATATCATGTCCCTGGGAGGTATCGCCATCGCTATCGGCGCCATGATCGACGGCGCCATCGTCATGACAGAAAACATGCACAAACACATGGAACAAACGCCGCTTACACCAGAAAACCGGTGGCAGATTGTGGTGGCTTCGGCCACTGAAGTCGGCCCCGCCTTATTCTTCAGCCTGCTGATCATTACCGTGAGTTTTGTGCCGGTATTCACGCTGGAGGCACAGGAAGGCAGGATGTTTTCACCGCTTGCCTATACCAAGACTTATGCCATGGCTGCTTCGGCAGCCCTGGTCATTACCCTGGTGCCGGTGTTGATGGGGTATTTCATCAGGGGCAACGTGTTGCCTGAACAGAAAAATCCCGTCAATCGATTCCTGGTTGCGGCTTATCTCCCGGTACTGAAGACAGTGCTTGCCTATCCAAAAACCACAATTCTTGCCGCTCTGGCCCTGCTGGCCACTTGCCTGTGGCCGTTGCAGAGGGTTGGCAGTGAATTTATTCCACCTCTGGATGAAGGTGATTTGATGTATATGCCGACCACTCATCCTGGAATTTCCATTGGTAAAGCACGGGAATTGTTGCAGCAGACCGACAAGTTGATTCGCACTGTGCCGGAAGTGGAAACTGTTTTCGGGAAGATCGGTCGCGCCGAAACGGCAACTGACCCGGCGCCATTATCGATGATTGAAACCTTCATTCAGCTTAAAGACCGCAGCGAGTGGCGACCAGGAGTCACCACTGAATCATTAATAGATGAACTGGATTCGCTGGTGAAATTACCGGGTGTTACCAATGCGTGGGTCATGCCGATCAAAACCAGAATCGATATGCTGGCTACAGGTATCAAAACACCCGTCGGCGTTAAAATCGCAGGAGCAGATATCAATGTGATCCAGAGCATCGGTCAACAGCTTGAAGCGATTTTGGCTGACGTTCCCGGTACTGCCTCCGTGTATTCCGAACGAGTGGCGGGTGGGCGCTATATCAAAGTCGATATCAACCGGGAGAAAGCCTCTCGTTTTGGGTTGAATATCACCGATATCCAGCAAGTGATAGCCTCTGCAATTGGTGGCGTGAACGTTACCCAGACCATAGAGGGACTGGAGCGTTACCCGGTCAACATTCGTTATCCGCAATCCTATCGTAATTCTCCGGAGCAGTTGCAGATACTACCTGTAGTGACACCATCAGGTCAGCGTATCGCGCTGGGTGATGTTGCCAGTGTGTTTATCGAGGATGGACCGCCTGGTATCAAGAGTGAAAATTCGCGTATCAATGGTTGGACTTTTATTGATATTGAAGGTGTTGATTTCGGTAGTTATGTGGAGCAGGCCATGGCGGTAGTGCGAGACAATCTGGATTTACCAACGGGGTATTCCATTACCTGGTCCGGGCAATACGAATACATGCAGCGCGCCATGAACAGACTGATGTCCGTGGTGCCCCTGACTCTGGCCATCATTGCCATTCTATTGTTCATGAATTTTCGCAGCGCCCGGGAAGTCGCGATTGTTATGGGTACACTGCCTTTTGCTCTGGCAGGCAGTATCTGGCTTATCTACTGGCAGAATTTTCATTTTTCAATTTCAGTGGGAGTTGGATTCATTGCCCTGGCCGGCGTTGCTGTAGAGATCAGCGTCATCATGCTGGTATACCTGAATCAGGCATGGCAGAAGGCTGTAGATGCTCAACAAAATACAGGCGAGAAGCTGACGGAATCAGGGTTGAAAGAAGCCATAATGCGCGGCGCCGGTTTGCGGGTACGTCCGGTGACAATGACCGCCGCTGCAATCATCGTTGGCTTGCTGCCGATTCTCTACGGCACCGGCACCGGTTCCGAAGTCATGAGTCGTATCGCTGCCCCCATGGTAGGGGGTATGGTCAGCGCTGTGACATTGACTTTGCTGGTGTTACCAGCCATTTATTTATTGTGGAAAAGGACATGATGTTTCTCCGTCTTCCTTCATGCCAACACCCATAATCTGGATCATGTAGACTACAAATCGCCTGTCTGCTTTTGTCAGTCTCCCCTCTTCATAGAGAGCCGATCATGAAAGTATTGCGAACACCGGACGAAAGATTTCAAGATCTTGATGCCTTCCCGTACCATCCCAGCTACATGGAAATAAACGATATCACCCTCGTGGCACAAGACTGGGGCGGACCCATCACATTAAGGATCGTCGCAGCGGACCCCGATCGATTCGCCCGGGTGGTGATTGAATTTATCAAGGCAAACCCATGAACCGTACTCTATATCGTATTCGTCTATATATAGTAACGGGGCTGGTGCTGCTCTTTGGATGCGGCCAATCCGATGACAGCGCGTCGGTAGCATCAACGCAGAAACCATCGGAAGAAACCACGTTTGCAGTGGCGTCGTCCGCCAATCCTCTACGCAACGCCTACTTTGGCGATCTGCACATCCACACGACTAATTCATCCGATGCCTACGGGGTCGGTGTCAGGACGACCCCGGATGATGCCTATCGCTACGCGAAAGGTGAAGCCGTTAGCCATCCGTTGGGTTACCCAATGCGCTTGCGGGGCGGTGCCCTGGATTTCTATGGCGTCACCGACCATGCGGAAAACATGGGTCTTGGCGCCGCCTATGTGGATCCCGACAGTTCGCTCTCAAAACACCCAGTGGTGGTGCAATATACCAGTGGCACGCCACAGGAACGCGCGGCAGCACAAATGTTGCTTGGTTCTGCCAATTTGATCGGCAAACCCGTACCCGGTCTGGAGGTCGCGCCTGTCATCGGCGCGGCGTGGCGGGAAAATATCGAAGCTGCTGAACGTCACAACCAACCTGGCCAATTTACAACGTTTATCGGTTACGAATACACATCCCAACCGGGTGGCGCCAACCTGCACCGCAATGTCATCTTCGCCGGGAGCGAGGTCCCGGGATTACCCTTTGGTGCTGCCGATGGAAACCCGGAAGACCTCTGGCGATGGATGGACACGCAGCGTGACAGTGGTATCGAGGCACTGGCGATTCCGCATAACGCGAACTGGAGTCGCGGCCTGATGTTCGAGCGCACCAACATCGCCGGTGAAGCCATTGATGCCGTCTATGCCGATCTACGTGCACGCAATGAACCGCTGATTGAAATCACCCAGGTAAAAGGTACCTCGGAGACACACCCGGCGTTGTCATCCACCGACGAGTGGGCCGATTTCGGCATCTGGAGAATGAGCAGTTTCGTGATCACCATGGACGGCAAGATGACTCGTTCGGAAGGGGCGACCACCGGCGCCTATGCACGCGATGCGTTAAGAACCGGGCTGGCACTGGAACAATCAATCGGCAAGAACCCCTACCACTTTGGTTTCATTGGCTCGACCGATGGTCACAATTCGGCGAGTCCCATTGAAGAGGATCAGTTTTTCGGCAAACTCGGTCGCAACGATGGTTCTCCGGAAGCACGAGGCAGCGTGCCACCAAAAAATCCAAACCGGCCGGTCAACCCAGCCATAGTTGATTTTGGCGCCTCGGGACTGGCGGGCGTGTGGGCTGAGGAGAATACACGAGCGTCAATCTTCGCTGCGCTGCGCCGCAAGGAAACCTTCGGCACCACAGGGCCCCGAATTAAGCTGCGCTTCTTTGCCGGCTACGGCTACTCCAACAAACTCATCGAAACCCATGATGCGATCGCAGGTGCATACGCTAACGGCGTGCCCATGGGTGGTGACCTCGCAGCAATGGGAGACGCTGCACCTCAGTTTCTCATCTGGGCACTGCGCGACCCCCGGGAATCCTGGCTGCAACGCGCACAGATCGTTAAGGGCTGGATGGAAGGCGGAGAGTCGCACGAGCGTGTCTTCGATGTTGCCTGCTCCGATGGACTAATGCCTGACCCTGAAACACATCGATGTCCGGACAATGGCGCAACGGTCGATATTACCGATTGCAGTACCACCCTCGACAAGGGCGCCACAGAACTCAAGGCCGTCTGGCAGGATCCGACCTTCAACCAGAGCCAGCACGCGTTTTATTATGTCCGCGTTCTACAGAACCCAACCTGTCGTTGGACCGCCTGGGACGCCCTTCGTGCGGGGGTCCCTCCCAGGGAAGACGTTGCAGCAACCCTTCAGGAACGCGCCTGGAGTTCACCAATCTGGTATGAGCCTGCGCACTAATTAACGCACCCTGACCTGATCACCAATCGAATCCGCCCATACCGTATAACCTGCCCCGTGCAGGTGTAGTTCGTCGTTGCTGTACTGATCGGCGATGGAGCCATCCTCATCCCTGCCTTACGACCCCGGCATATACCAGATAGGCGAAGACCAGGCCCTTTCCTGGATGGTCTTTGGAAAATCTTTTCGAGGTTCTACTCCTGCGCGAACCGCATCCCAGGTAGACCAGCGACAGATCGGATCTTCCAGGACACGTGCGTAGTAGAAAGCACGCTGATCGGCATTGAACTCCGGGTCACGCCACCGGGCCTTTAGCTCGCCAGCACCGGTACCACTGATGCTGCAATCCTCGATGTTCACCTTCGCATTATTGTCAGGGCAACGATGAGTCACCGGATCAACCACCCCACCGTCAGAACACGCCACATCGAAGACTTTTTCCTGGATCTCGCCCTCGTCTACCCATCCCTTGATGATCTGTACCCGCTGCAGTGGCGCACTCAACGCATCACGAAGTGCCCATACGATAAACGAGGGTTCTCTATCAGCCTCAGCCGCGAGGTCGGCGCCCATCGGTACTCCACCGGCATAGGCTTTACTGATCACCTGCTTGTTATCGATTGACGGTAGATCGTAACCCGCAAAGAACCGTACCTTGATTCTGGTTCCGCTGGTACCAAAGGTTTCCTTGCGGCGCATGGCTTCATAGATGGCGTCGCGTGTGTTCTGCTCAGCCCAGACGCCAGCCAGGCCTGCTGAACCCCAGCTCATGTTGACGGGATCGACCAGCAAGTCCTCAGCAGGATGGAAGTCCTCACCCGGGGCCAATGGTACTGAGCCGCGCGTCTTGGCAATACCATCGACTGTGCCCATCTTGCCCCAGAAGTCGTCTTCTGTGCCACCGCTGCTGCCATTGTGGGAATCGCTGGAGCCGATGACGCCAAATTTAAATGGATCGAACCCCTGCTCTTCGGACAATTTAAGACCATTGAGCCAGGCTTCACGAACGTAACTGCCGCTGACCTTACCAACCCTGGATGTGCCTACCAGATAGGGCATAATCTCGAAATCTGCCCACTCGTCGTACGGCGACAAGACGGGGTGAGTTTCGGACGTGCCCTTAACCTGGGTGATCTCAACCAGCGGCTCATTACGTACCCTGCGCTGCGCATAATCAGCATCTAGAGGACTGTTACCTGAAAAATCCATCAAACTAAACATCTGGCCGCCTGATCCATTGGCATTGTGCGGAATCGCGAGGGACTCCAGGCCCTGCTCCCGCAGCACATCCATCCATCGCCACAGGTCTTCCGGATCAGACGATATAAACCTGGAGAACGGTGCCACCGGCGCCTTTTCGCCCTTAAAAATAACGTTGCGATGCAGATTTTGTGACTGCGGCGCCGATGACCACTCATAACCAATGAAAGTGGTAAATCGACCCGGATCGTTGTGCCGATTGGCGGCTTCAATAATCTTCGCCCAGGTCGACTGGATCGTCCGTGGATCATCGATTTCACGATAGCGGGGCCCCGGGAGAATAAACTGCCGAGCAATCATAAATGCCCTGATACGATCTTCGCGGGTTTTGAGATTTGTCAGTGCTTTGGCATCCGGATGTCTGGACATCGGATCGGTCGGGTCCTTCATCGCCGCCATCGCACCCATCAGAAACGCGTGATCGGTCACCGCGTAAAAATCCAATGGCTCCTTCAGCTTCATCTCATAGCCGGCCAGGTGCGTAACCGGCGCACCTTTGGCAAACTGGTAGGCTTCCTCAATTGTTGCCGTACCACCAAACAGGAATGCATCGAACGAGTTGGTGGTATGCACGTGCAAGTCACCAAAGTAGGCTGTTCTTTCAGGATTAGCCAGCAAATTGGCGGCGCGACGTTTATCCCAGGCTCTTTCGACCAATGCCATCTGTGGCATTCGCAGATGATGGCCAACCCGCGGCCTTAAGCCGAGGTCCATGTAGACTTCGTTTTCCGGCGTGAAGGCAGGCCACTCAGGTAACGACCCACCATTGGGGTTGCCGGTTTTCGCAAACCGGACCCAGGTATCCGCTATAAAGTGTGAGAACTCTACATCCGCATCCTTGGGCGCCACCTCGTGCATCAGATCAAAATCACTAAACACGTATATCTGAGAGGAACCGTGAAACGCGCCATAATTTTTACCTCCTGCCAGCGACACGGGCCAGGTAAACCAGTATAGATACACTTCACTCTCCAGGTCGTCCATGCTCCTTGCCCAGGCGCGCATCGGGTAGGTGAACGTCATATCGGTGAACAGGTTCTGCCAGGATGGGATGGCATCTTCGTCCGTTGTTGCGGGATAGTATTCCGGTATTTCGTCCCTGCCCTCGGGCAACATGGCGGCACCGAACATGTTGAATCCTTTTAAACCGGGACCCAGGAATCGCATAAAGTGTTCCAGTACCGCAGCACCTTCGTCAGAGGCAGAGCCAACCATCACCGGCACATCGGCCTGGCGGCCGTTGGCAAAGGTCGTCCCGACGTCTTCCACCAATACCTCACCATCAACGGTAGGCAGGTACTCATAGGTGCTAAATGCGGGGCTTGATCCCGACACCTCCAGCACTTTCTGTGCAGGAACCTCACGCAATACCGCGAGCGACTGATCCGCCTGTTCACCTACGAGCGCGGCGCCAAACTGCAGACCAATGGCCTCACCGGAGGAAATAAAAGACTGGTTTCGCGTCCGGTGCTGCATGGGGTGGAAGCCAGCACCACTCTGGCCGATCACACGGTGAAAGAGCCCTCGCGCCATTGGGCTTGCCTGCATCACGGAAACGCTGGTACCTCCTGCGGACTCCCCAAATATCGTGACGTTGCCCGGATCACCGCCAAACTGCGCGATGTTGTCACGTACCCACTCGAGGGCCTGGATCTGATCGCGAAACCCCTGGTTCCCGGAGACTCCTTTCGGATTCTCTGCACTCAGTTCCGGATGTGCGAGAAAGCCAAGCCGACCCAGGCGATAGTTGAATGAAACAAGCACTGCGCCCTTCTCGGCAAGCAGTGGGCCTGCACTCCGTGCGCCCCAACCGGCTGCTAATCCACCACCGTGAATCCACACCATGACCGGGCGTCCCTCGTCGCGTCGAGTCACCATAGTCCACACATTCAATGTCAGACAATCTTCGCTTTGTTCAGGCAAGACCCTGTCCGCAGGAGGATCATAAAAGGCAACACCCGCCTTTTCGTGCTGTATACAGATCGGACCAGGCTCGCTGGCATCGCGAACGCCTGTCCAGGGTGTCACTGGCGCCGGTGGCGCCCAGCGAAGGTCTCCCACGGGCGGCGCCGCGTAGGGTATGCCGTGGTACTGTTTGACGCCATTTTCATCAACAATGCCGCGAACGAGACCGCCGAACACTGCCATTTCCAGGCCTACTTCCTGCGACGATTCGGTAGTCATCGGCATATCGGTACAGCTGGCCATCAACGCCAGTAGCACTGGGGTCAGAGTAAAGTGCCGGAGTAAGACGTTTGTGGATGCTTGCTGCATAGTTTGGTTTCCTTTTACTCCGGCACTTTACTCCGACCCCACGGGTACGACCCCACGGGTATATACCAGATGGGTGAAGACCATGCCCTTTCCTGGATGGTTTTTGGCGCATCCTCTCTGGGTTCTACCCCGGCGCGAAGTGCATCCCACGTCGACCAGCGACAGGTCGGGTTCTCCAGCGCTCTCAGGTAATAGAATGCGTGATCATCCGGATTGAAGTCCGGATCTGTCCAGACAGCTTTCAATTCTGCCGCACCAACATCCCTCGATATTGAGCAGTCGCTGAGATTGACCTTGGCGCCATTGTCCGGACACCGGTGGGTGTCAGCGTCAACCTGGTTCCCATCGGAACAGGCAACATCGTAAACCTGCTCATGATGCTGACCATCATTTGTCCAACCTTTGATGACCTGTAAACGTTGTAGCGGTGCTGATAACGCATCCCGCATCGCCCAGACAATAAAGGAAGGCGCAGCATCATCCTTTGCGGGAAGGTCGGAGCCCATCGATACGCCTTCCGCATAGGCGCGCGCCACCATATCATCGTCAGTTAACGTGGCTTCATCAAAGCCGTAGCCGCCAAAGAAACGTATTTTCATCCGTGCGCCGGAGGTCGCGAACGTCTCCTTACGCCGAAATGCGTCGTAAATCGCGTCGCGGGTGTTTTCCTCTGCCCACACCACCGCAAGCCCTGAGGCACCCCACAGAATCTGCGGTCTTCTTGCGTATAGTTCACCACCCACCTCCATGAATGGTGGCAATTCCTCCTCGTTAAGCTCTGCCATCACCTTCTGTGCGTCTTCGAGCGCCTGCCCTGTAAGCGGCACGGAACCCCGGAGCTCAGGCGTGGAGTCCCTTAAACCCATTTTCATGAAATGGTTGGACTCATCGTCTGATATGTATGCGTTGTGCGTATCCGATGAACCTATAAAACCAAATTTGTAGGGATTACTTATTCCCTTTTCCTGGAACTTAAGGCCGTTCTTGAGCGCATCCCTGGCATAGGACCCTTTCGGCTCGCTGGGATTGGTCTCATCGATAGAGATTTTAAAGGCCATAATTTCGAAATCAGCCCACTCATCATTGGGAGACAGTGCCGGGTGTGTTTCCGAAGTGCCCTTGATCTGGGTAATTTCTATCAGCGGCTCATTGCGAATGCGCTGACGGGTGTACGCCTCGTCCATCGGATTGTTCGCCCAATCAACCAACTCAAACATGGCTCCATTGGAGCCATTGGCATTATGCGGGATCGCCAGTGCTTCAATGCCCTGCTCGCGCAGGCCATCCATCCAGTCCCACAGGCCTTCCGGGTTCCTGCTGTGCAGGCGCGAGAATGGTATGGCCGGGAGTTTGTCGGCACCACGGAAAATTACATTGCGATGCAGATTACCCTGCTGATCAGAGCTGCTCGTGTACTCATAACCCACAAACGTCGTGAACTTACCCGGATCATTATGCTGCTGCGCCGCGGCAACGATGTCGGACCAGGTATCACGGGAAATTTTGTTGACTGCCTCAAGATCGAAGGCGCCTTCGTCTATACCGGTAAACGTCGAAAAAATAAACGTCGGCATGGCCCTCGCGCGTACATCCAGGCCCACCTCTCTATCGGGTGAGTTCAGATTGTGCAGCATCTTAAAGGGCTCGTACTGCGAGAATTCCGTCGAGGGATCAGCTGCTGCATTCATTGCGCCGATATACAACGCGTGATCAGTGACCGCATAAAAATCCAGTGGTTCCCTCAATTGAACATCGAAGCCGCCGGGATGCCTGAGCCTGGCGCCTTTCGCGTAGCGGTAGGCATCATAGGGTGTGGCGATGGTGCCATAGGAGAACGCATCGAACGAATAGGTGCTGTGAACATGCAGGTCACCAAAGTAGGCATTACGTTCAGCATTGGCTGACGGATCGACAGTGACAATATCCGCTGGCATATCGTAGGAGAGCTTCTGAAAGCGTTGGAGTGGGGATTGATTATGATCCGGAGCGGATTGTGCTGAGGATTGTTCCGCCGCTTGTTCATCCAGTTCTTCAGCGCAACCGGTACAGACGAGCAAACACAGGATTAAAGTAAAGTGCCCAAGTACGCCGTTCGGGATAGCTGGGGTCAGAGTAAAGTGCCGGAGTAAGACGTTTGTGGATGCTTGCTGCATAGTTTGGGTTCCTTTTACTCTGGCACTTTACTCTGACCCCAAGGGTATATACCAGATGGGTGAAGACCATGCCCTTTCCTGGATGGTTTTGGCAACGCCTTCTCGAGACTCTATCCCCGCGCGAAGTGCATCCCAGGTTGACCAGCGGCAAACGGGATCTTCCAACACGCGCGCATAGTAAAAGGCTCGCTGATCAGCGTTAAACTCAGGATCGCGCCAACGGGCTTTCAGTTCCGGGGCGCCGGTGCCTTTTACAATACTGCAGTCGGTCAGATTCACCCTGGCGTTATTGTCAGGACAACGATGGGTCACCGGGTCGACTACACCCCCATCGGAACACGCCACATCAAACACTTTCTCCTGGATTTCGCCTTCCGCAATCCAGCCCTTGATAACCTGCACCCGTTGCAAAGGTGCGCTTAACGGATCACGCAGCGCCCATGCGATAAATGCAGGTGCCTGATCATCCATTGCTACGAGGTCTGCGCCCATGGGCACACCACCCGCGTAGGCTTCGTTAGCCAGATTCTTACTGTCGATGGCAGGCAGGTCGTAACCCGCGAAAAGCCGCACCTTGATTCTGGTGCCACTGGTGCCAAAGGTTTCCTTGCGGCGCATGGCTTCATAGATGGCATCGCGGGTGTTCTGTTCCGCCCAAACACCCGCCAAACCTGAAGCACTGAACGTAACGGCGCGTTCAGAGCCTTGCGCGTATGCACCAGTGCTATCCCGGAGTGATCCGCGACCGATACCATCGCTGTCCATCTTACCGACGACACCCCAGTAGTCACTTTCATCGCCGCTACCGGTGCCATTGTGGGTGTCACTGGAACCAATCACGCCCACTTTAAATGGATCAAACCCCTGCTCTTCTGCCATTTTCAGACCGTTCAATTGCGCTTCACGGACATAACTACCGGTTGGCGTCAATACTCGTCCTCTCGTGTGCAGCCGCATTATTTCAAACTCCGCCCACTCATCATTTGTAGATAGTGCGGGGTGAGCTTCAGACGTACCTTTGGTTTGACTGATTTCAACCAGGGGCTCATTACGAATACGCATCGATGCGTAATCTGCGTCAAAGGGATTGCCGGCGAAATCACGCAGGCTGAACATCCGACCACTGGACAGGTTTGAACTGTGCGGTATCGCCAGGCTTTCCATGCCTTGTTCACGCAGTCCGTCCATCCATGCCCAAAGGTCTTCCGGATTGAGGGAATCAAATTGAGAGAACGGTCTTTCGGGTGCCGTTGCTCCCTTGAAAATGACATTCCTATGCAAACCCCCGGGTGTGTACTCATAACCAATGAAGGTGGTAAATCGACCGGGATCATTGTGCCTGTTGGCTGCAGAGATATTCTCCTCCCAGGCAGCACGACTGGTCACCGGGTCGTCAATTTCACGGAAACGTGGGCTCTTTGGGTTAGAGAACTGTCCGCCGACGCGGAATGCGTTCATACGGTCCTTGTGCGTCTCCACCGTGGTCAAAGCCCTGGCATCCGGATGTTTGGACATTGGGCTTGTTGGGTCTGCCATGGCACGTGTGATACCAAGATAGAACGCATGATCAGCCACCGCATAGAAATCCAATGGCTCGCGTATTTTCATCTCGAACCCTGCCGGGTGCTGGAAAGCCTCGCCCTTCGCAAAGCGATAGGCGTCGTCAGGGGATAGCAGTGTACCAAGGACAAATGCGTCAAAGGAGTTTGCGGTATGTACGTGCAGATCGCCAAAGTAAGCATTCCGTTCCGGGTTAGCGTCATCAGTACTGCCAGGATTATCGTCCGCTGTCACGTCGGTAGTTTCGGCGCCGACACCGGACGCTTCGCCTGTCTCCTGGCTGTCGGTACAGCCAACACATAACACCACAAGAAACAAAACGGCTGTACCTGGTAGAGAGTTGCCTCTATTCATTCTTATCCCAATTGGAGATTGAAAGTTATGCCTGGAACGCAAGACAGTCTCGCCCTCGCTACGGTCGCAGTTCTCGGACAGCCTCCTGGCGCAGCGAGACCATCAGCCCCCGGACGGACCGGCATGCTTGGCAGCCATTTCTTGTTTAAATTGACTGCTATCGAACGGTCGCGGCTCTCCGCTTTCCTCGCCCTCGATGAGTGCGGCGCGGATTGCTTCAATATCGGCTTGGCTTGCTTGATCGCGGCGGATCAGGTCGCGGACATATTCGCTGTCATTGGTGAACTGTCCGGCTGCAATTTGCGACTTTATCCAGTTGTCTTGTTGATCGGTGACTGTGATTGTTTTCCGTGTTGTGCCCATAAAACAGCCTCCAAGGGGTTGCGGGGAAAATCATACTATTGATACAGAATAGCACTTTCTCGATTTTCGCCAAAGCCCCTTTTTGATTAACCGTTTTTTCTTTTCGTTCATCCCTTTGGTGAGACTGCCCCGCAAGGGGCTGGCTCTTTGCGTTAGCGACTCCTGTGCCGATGGAACAGGCCGGAATTACTCTGGAGAAAAATTTCACTACTCAAGCGCATCCGCCGAAAATCCCAAAAAAAGGTTTAGCCTGGAAGGTAACCTGCCCTTTCCGGGTGGCCGGGTTTCTTCTCCTAAAGCCCTGGCATCCGGGTGTTTGGACAATAGGCTGCTGCCCTAGGGTATACTGACATTCAAATTGTCCTGATACGAAGACTATTCTTTCGGAGAAATACATACATGGCCCACGATATTGTTGTACGTAAAGGTACCCTTGTTGGAGCACCCATGAGCGAGACCAAGCCCACGGCAATTGTCGCCGCCGCCGTTCCCCCGCGTCGTGGCAGCGGGTATCCGAACCCGTTTTCCGTGCCCTGCGCCGACCGGCAGAAACACGCCTTGGGTGACGCATTCGGGCTCACCGACTTCGGCGTCAACGTCGTCATCCTGCCACCCGGCGCATGGTCGTCGCAGCGGCATTGGCACTCGGCGGAGGATGAACTTGTCTACATCCTCGATGGCTGCCCGACACTTGTGACCGACGAGGGTCGCACACCACTGGAACCGGGCATGTGTGCGGGCTTCCCGGCCGGCGAGGCGAACGGCCATCATCTGGTCAATGAGACCGAACAGTCGGTGACCTACCTTGAGGTCGGCAGCCGCCGGGCCGACGATGACGTGGACTATCCCGATATCGACATGCAGATCAGGGGTCGCGGGGCTGGCGGCCCGTTCTCGCACAAGGACGGCAGGCCCTATGCATGAAACCGGATCCCACGATCTGGGACTGGCCGCTCCGGCTGTGGCACTGGGCACTCGCCGGTTTCATCGTCTTTTCCCTCTATTCGGGCCTTGTTTGCGACATCGGCCTGTTGGAGTGGCGCCAACGCTCGGGTCTTGTCCTGTTTGGGTTGCCCCTGGGGGCCGTGGCGATCCAGATCGGCGCAATCTCTGCTAAGTCGGCCATGGCATCGGCGTGGGTCGCCAAGTGGTCCATGTGGGTGACGTCGCCGCGAACCGTTTGTTCATGGTTGCTCCTTGCAAGAGTTGGAATCGTTTAGTGTGAACCGCATGGATGCCGATTCCAAGTCCGCCACCGCGAGCTTTACCGAGGGCGACCTGTCTCGCCATCTCATGCGCCTTTCGGGGTACATGATCCTGGGTTTTCTCGCCATGACGCTGGCGAGTTTTGTAGAGACGGTCTACCTCGGCCGGGTCGGCACGGAGGCAATCGCTGCGGTCACCTTCGCATTTCCCGTGCTCATGGCCATCGGCGCCGCGACCCGCGGCCTCGGCGTCGGGATCGGCGCCGTTCTCGCGCGGGCCATTGGGGGAGGGGATCGAGAGCGTGCGGCCTTCCTCACCACCCATGGCCTGTTGCTCGTGTTAGCCTTCAACATCCTCTGCTCGGTGCTCGTGTTGGCCTTCGCACGACCGTTGTTCCACCTGATGGGCGCCCGTGAGGGCGTGCTCGACCTCGTCGTTGCCTACATCCGGATTTCCGCGATCGGCTATCCGCTGTTCGGCTTATCCATGGTCGGAACCGGCCTGATGCGGGCCATCGGCGATCCCGTCTATCCGGGGATCGTCATTGCAGCCGGATCGATCCTGCAGGTACTCATCGGGCCGTTTCTGATCTTCGGTTGGCTGGGCTTGCCGGCGTTAGGAGTGGAAGGTGCGGCCTGGTCGTTCGTGATCGCGCGATCGTCATCGTTTCTGATCGGCGTGTATTGGTTCTGCTTCAAGGAACGCATCATCCGCGCCTCGCTGATGCGGTTCTCGACGTCGGCCCGGGAAATCCTTCATGTCGGCTTGCCCGCCATGGCAAGCAACATCATCGAACCGCTGGCATCGGCGGTGGTGACCAGACTCTTGGCGCCATTCGGCGCGGCCGTCGTCGCCGGCTTCGGCATCGGCTCGCGCATCGAGTCGGTGGTGTTCATGGTGGTGATCGGTATCGCCTCCAACGCCGCGCCGCTGGTCGGTCAGAACTGGGGTGCCCGGCGCTTCGATCGCGTCGACGAGGCGCTGCGCCTGTGCTACCGTTACTGCCTCGTCTGGGGCGTCATCGCGGCCGTCATCATGTGGACGGGCGGAGAACTGTTCGTGACGCTCATTCGTGACGACGCCGAGGTCGTCGCCACGGCAACGAGCTACCTGTACATCATCCCGATCACCATCGGCTTCGCCGGCATGTTCAACACCGCCAACGGCGCCTTCAACGCCCTGTCCAAGCCGCTGCCGCCGCTCGTGCTGTCGCTGCTGCGGCTGGGGGTTTTCTACGTCCCGCTGGCGCTTCTCGCCCGGCACTGGTTCGGCCACGTCGGCATCTTCGCGGCGGCGGCGTTCACGAACGTGGTACTCGGGTTGTGGGCAAGAGAGTGGAATCGCCGCACGGTGATCCGGCAGCGGCAGCGCCTCTTGGGTGTTCCGGCATAGCGCGCCGCGTCGAATTCGAGGTAGAGTATACCTGATTGCCGGTCGTCAGCTCCCTTGTCGCACCTACTATCAATCTGTTTGCAGCCAGTAACAAACTTAGGCGCGAACAGACACGAAAGGATAGCCCTTCGAATTGAGTTAGGTACTCTGTCCCCCGAATTCTGTGCATTGTGTCATTGGTGTATTTACCACAACCGTTCACCGGCTTTGAACTCACCCTCACCACCCATGGCGGCATGCCGACGCTTGGCCCAGGCCTCGCCGATTAAATCCACCCGCGGCATTTCAAGGTTGTTACCAGCTCGAAGCGCTGCGCCGAGTTCCATATACGCTTCATTCTCCTCGGTGAATGCCGGCCACTCTGGCAGGGTGCCCCCATTGGGATTACCGGTCCGCGCAAACCTGACCCAGGTTTCAGCGAGCATTTCAGAAAATCGTCTGTCTGCGTCAGTCGGCTTGGCTTTATAGGCTTTCAGGTTACCGAACAGATACATCTGAAAAGAACCGTGAAATGCACCAATGTGATCGGTATTGGGTATGGGTGGACGCCAGGAAAACCAGTACAAATAGGCGTCGCTCTTGACGTGCTCCATACCCCTGGCCCAGGCTCTCATTGGATAATGGAAGTTCAGATTATTGAACAGGTCTCGCCAGGACTGCATCGCCTGCTCGTCGGTCGTCGCAGGATAATAGGTCGGGATTTCATCCCTGATCCCGGGCAGCATGGACGCAGTAAATCGCTGAAACCCCTTGATGCCGGTCCCCATGATTGTCGACAAATGATCCACGGGCACGGAGGTCTCATCGGACGTTGCACCCACCAGTGTGGGCACATCATTTTGTTTCCCGTTTGCGAAGGTGGTGGCCACATCCTCCAGCAGCACTTCGCCATCGACCATGGCAAAATATTCATAGACGCGGAAGGCCTGACTGGATTGAGTCACTTCATGGATTTTGTCCGCCGGCACCTTGCGCAGTGCGGCAAGAGACTGGTCCGCGTCCTCGCCCACGAGGGCCGCGCCAAAACGCAATCCATTTGACTCGCCGGAAGGGGCGAAGCTGTAGTCGCGGATGCGGTGGCGCATGGGGTGAAACGGTGCGCCACTCTGGCCGATTGCACGATGAAACAAACCTTTTGCGAGTGGGCTCGCCTGCAGTACGGCAACGCTGGTACCGCCGGAAGACTCACCAAAGATAGTCACGTTGTTCGGGTCACCACCAAATTTCCCGATGTTGTCGCGCACCCACTGTAATGCCTGTATCTGATCGCGAAAACCCTGATTGCCCGAAACACCTTTGGGATTCTTAGCACTGAGTTCGGGATGGGCGAAAAATCCCAATTGTCCAAGCCGATAATTCATTGATACAACGACGGCAGCTTTTTCAGCGAGCAACCGACCGGTGAGCTTGGCACTCGAGCCTCCCACCAGGCCGCCGCCATGTATCCATACCATAACTGGTCGGGCCTCATCGGTACGGGTCGCCTTGCTCCATACGTTCAAGGTCAGACAGTCTTCGTTCTGCTCCGGTCTGGGTGTACCGGGAGGGGGACCACTATAAAATGCAACGCCCGAACCACCCTTACGCTGTGGGCATATAGGACCCGGCGCGCTCGCATCGCGAACACCTTTCCAGGGAACAACCGGTGCCGGTGGCGCCCAGCGAAGATTACCTACAGGCGGCGCGGTGTAGGGGATACCAAGGTATTGTTTGAGGCCCGCCACCTCAATGCCTCGAATCGCGCCGCCGGTGACTTCAACTTCCAGGTCGACAGCGTTCTCCTCTGTTTTGGGTTCTCTAGCCAGATGAGTGTCAAACCAGTCAGCGACCAAGTTCAGTTCTTCGTCGTCAGGTGTCCAGCCATGAGCACCACCGGCCTTGCGTTGCAGCTTGTGTACCACCCCTTCGGCCTGGAACCTCTCTGCGATGCGCTCCGACTGCTGAACAGGCACTCGATCGTCCACATCGCCATGAATCAGTAATGTAGGAGGATCATCGGCACTGACATGGTAATAAGGTGCAATGTCCCGATAGTGTTGAGTCAGCCTTGCTTCATCTTTAACTTTGTTGCGAAGAAAGTTCTTGTCATCGTGGTCTGCGAGGTCCAGTGTCTGAAGGGGATTAGCACCGCCAGCCTCGGTCAGGAAATCGATAAAGAACTGCCCCTCTGTACCATAGTTAACAAAGTCCGTCGGCGGGAAATAGGACACTACAGCCTGTACCCGGCTGCTTTGCTCTGCCTGTGTCTTCGGGTTGTCATCGGCAATCAGACCTCTGGTACCCTGGAGCAGTGAAAGATGACCACCGGCCGACCCGCCCATGATGCCAATGCGCGCCGGATCAACGCCGTAGCGTTCGGCATTATGACGAATGTGCCTGACGGCAGCACTGAGGTGAGCATGAATTTCGGGAATGGTGAATAACGGCTGGGCACCATGGACCACATAGAAGACGGTATAACCACGCCGTAGTAATTCCGTTGGGTTGAGGATACCCCCGGCAATACCAGGGAGTTGATCCGCGACCTGGGGCGCCAGGAATTCATGCTTTGATATCCATCTGCCACTTATCACCCCGATCACCGCAGCACCGTTGGCCTCACCCCTCGGTGTGAGCCGGTCCATGGTCAGGGCATAGCCACCCTGCTTGTGGTAGATCACATCAATGTCGCGGGTGAAGGGCAAATCATCCGCCTGCAGTACCGACGTAACAGACAGTGCTGCAAGTAGAATGAGTAATCGACTATACGAACCAAACAACGTGTGAACCAAGTTATCACTCCTTATGTTACTACAGCTCCGACGCTAGTCTCCCGCAAGACAAAAACCATGTCTATAACGAGAAAACTATCGACCGATAACACTGTGTTATGCGTTCGGTATTAAAGAAAAAGGGGGTGCTCAGCAGAGCGCACAGGGTGAGGGCAACCGTTGTGTGGCCCTTCCAATGCGGTGCAAAGCTCCTTTGTCGGGGTTCAACGCGATAGGTCGTCATTGGGCTAAGAAAAGGGGTCAGAACGATAATGGACCTGACCCCTTTTACATTGGGCGCGACGACTACCCCATCAACTTAGAACCTGAGATCGAGCGTCACACCGTAGGTTCTGGGTTCCTGGAACTGCGCCCTTTTTGTTGCAAAAGGGAGAAATGCAGCCCCAAACGCGCGGTAAACCATACTGTCATCGTCGGTGAGATTCTTGCCCCACACCGAGACCCCCCAGCTATCCCCAGCAGATCGGTAGCTTATTCGACCACTCACCAAAGTCTGCGACGGTAGAATATCGTCGGGATGGTTATGGAAAGAGGCATCTGAAAAACGGTCAGCCACATAGCCAATATCAAGCCGGGACGTGAGCGTCCCGCCGGCCATATCCGTTGTATGCTGAGCCGATGCGTTTATTGTCCAATTGGGTGCGAGTGGTAATTCATTACCGCCGGCATCGAAAAATCCGCCCCGACGCAGGTCTTCCACATCTTTCAAATCATCGTAAGTTGTGTCCATGAAACCAACCCCTGCCGTCAATTTAAGGCTATCGGTTGGTAGTGCAACGACTTCCAATTCAAACCCCTGGCCACTGGCAGTCCCCGCATTAGAGAGGTATCTTTCCCCGATTCCACCCGGCCCACAACTGCTACAACCGAGGCGCACCTGCAGATCTTCGTAGTCCATGAAGAACACGGCTAGATTCATATTGAGATGATGCTCCGGCCAACTTGATTTTACGCCTAACTCGTAACTGGTCACTTCTTCAGGGTCGGTGATCAGGTTGCGTGTAGCAAAATCACCTGCCGGGTCAGTGGTGTTGTTAAATGCGCCGGACTTTATCCCCGTGCCAATGCTGCCATAAACCATGACATCCTGATTGATGTGATAACGCAGACCTGTAGTGAACGTCCATTCTTCCATTGTTACGTCGACCGGCGCATCAGTGACTGTCGTGAGTGCAGGATTACCCAGGATGATGCAAGTAAACGGGTTCACACAGGAGGAAGGATGGGACTTCTGTTTTTTCGTTTCGTCGGTATAACGCGCACCAGCGAATAGCGTCGTCAGTTCGTTCAGGTCAAAATTTGCGTGGGCGAATACCGCCCAACTTTCTCGATCCAGCGTGTTGCCGCCTCGCTTAATACTTGAGTCGCGTATCGGTGGAAAGGGAAAACCACCGCCGACAAAGATTTCATCCGTGTTTCTACCTTGCTCATCGTCGTAGTAAAAACCGGCAATAAAGTCGTAACTGCGATCAGCGGGTGACGCAAGGCGCAATTCCTGACTAAACAGTTCGTCGGTGATGAACGACTCGATGCCAATCACCGGGTTAGCCGTGGCTTCTACGTCCGCGCTGAAGTTCAGCTCATCTTCCAGCCAGGCCGTAGTTGAGTTAAGGGTATAGCCGTTTGCAAATTCATGTTGAATTGCAACTGAAGTATTGAACAAATCTACTCTTGAGGTGCTTTCAGTGTTATTGGTGGTAGTGAATTGGCGATCATCCGATGCCGGCCCATCTATGTGTTCGAAAAAATAGTCCACGGAATCGGACTCGTATGCACTGAGCAAAAGGTCAATGGTGGTCTGATCATTTGGTGTGTATCGCAGTTGAACGCGGGCACTGGTTTTATCTTTGCTACCGAGATCATCGTTACCCGTCGTTATGTTCGTCACGTAACCATTAATGTCGTAGCTTTCAGCAAACACCTTGACGGCCAGCGTGTCGTCAATGATCGGAACGTTCACGCTGCCACGGACGTGAATCATGTCACGGTCACCGACATCGACCGAGACGTTCCCATAAACCTGATCTGTCGTAGGTTTCTTGCTCGTGATATTGATGGCGCCACTGATGGTATTTCGACCAAACAGCGTACCCTGGGGGCCACGCAGAACTTCTACCCGTTCTATCTCGCCCATATTGACATTGGCATTGAACTGGCGGGAGTGAAACACGCCGTCTACATAGACGCCAACGCTCGAATCGAATCCTATCGCCGACGGTTCAGTCCGGGAATTGATGCCGCGAATCGAAATAAACGCCAGCCCCTGGTTAACCACTTCGGCGAATACCAGATTGGGAATTTGGAGTGCCACATCCTGCAAATCCACGCTACCGGTAGCGACAATGTCCTCCGCCCGTACCGCGGAGATGGAGATTGGTACGTCCTGCAAGTTCTCGGTGCGGCGGGTTGCCGTAACCAGCACTTCCTCTATCACTTGTTCTTCAGCAGCGTCTCCTGCTTGTTGTGCGAAAACTACATTACTACCACATACGACGAAAACCAGCGTCGCCAGACTTACCATCGTTGAATTCTTCATGTTGATCCTCATACTTGATTCGAAAGATCAATGCCCCCTGCAGAGACAGCCCTGATAGTTTTGCATATATCAGGAGGGACGTCTATTCACATTAGGGTATCGATCGATAACCCATTGTTATGAATTATCTGAAAAATATTCCTGTTTCCTTTGCGCGCGCCTTGCCTCTATGATGCGTCTCTTCCGAATAGTACCATTCGAGGTCTGTTTGATGCCAACACCTGAAGCCGACAGCGTTTGTCTGCCCATCAAGCTCACCTACGGGTTTTGGTCAGCTAGCAGAGGGCGTTAAAAATGCAGCTATTCGTAGACCACTTCATACTGGTCCAATAGCTCTGTGTGGTAGTCATCGAGGGATTGTTCGCGGCGCTGGTGCATGAGATACGTTAATACTGTTATTCTCACATTAGAGATGTCCGATATAATCCGAGGCCTGATAAATGGCGCTCACGATGAATACTGGGAAAGGATCGGCTATGAGAAAGTTGGGTTTTGTAATGTTTGTCGCGTTAACGCTAACAGGATGTCAGGATGATAAACCGACCGAGCCTGCCTCCCCTGTTGCTCCACCTGAGGATTCGGTTGCCTCCAATCCCCAAAAGAACGCCTATTTCGGCGACACCCATGTGCACACAATGCTCTCGATGGATGCCTATATATTCGGCACCCGCCGTACACCTGACGATGCCTACCTGTTTGGCAAAGGCGGCGTAATAGAACATGCGTCCGGTTTTGTGATGAAGATGAAAAAGCCGCTGGACTTTGTCGCCGTCACTGACCACGGAATGTACCTTGGAATTATGCGCGAGCTGGAAAGAGAGGGTTCGCCATACGCCAGTCATGAGATGGCGCCACTTGTGAAACAGGCGACTGACTATCAGGGTTCACTGAAGGCGATGGGTTGGTTGCACCGGTACGTGACTAATCGCACTGTGACGGCGGATCCAACTCCCGACGAACTCGACGACCGCAATATTGCAGCTTCCGCATGGCAGGAGATCATAGAATCTGCCGAGCGGCATAACGACCCCGGCAACTTTACCACCTTTATTGGCTACGAGTTCACGACCACTGGTCCTACCATGGAGAACCTGCACCGCAATGTTATCTTCCGCGGCAGCAATGTTCCTGAACAGCTACACGTATCCCTTGATTCTCTAAACCCTGAGGATCTGTGGCGATGGATGGACGGTCTGCGCGAACGCGGCATAGAGTCACTTGCCATCCCGCACAACTCCAACGGATCAGACGGCTTGATGTTTCAAAAGACCACCTTTGCCGGCGATCCGATGGACGCCGACTATGCAGAACTGCGCATGCGCAACGAACCTCTGGTGGAAAACACTCAGATCAAGGGAACATCGGACACGCACCCGATGCTCTCGCCCAATGACGAATGGGCGGATTTCGAAATCATGCCGTACGAAATCAACACCCCTGACTTATCAAGACCTCCCGGCAGTTATGTGCGGGAAGCCTATCTCAACGGGATGGTCATGCAGGAAACCGCCGGGTTTAATCCTTACAAGTTCGGTGTGATTGGCGCTTCAGACACGCACAACGGAGCAGGTTCTTTCGAGGAAGACAACTACTGGGGCAAGCTTAGCCGTCGAGATATTGAACCCTACCGACGAGGCTCTGTGCCCCTCCCCGACTCGCCACCGGAGAAGCCAAAGTATGCAACCGGCGCACCTAATTATTGGGGCGCCTCCGGCCTTGCCGGTGTCTGGGCCGAGTCCAATACCCGGGATGCTATTTACGATGCATTTCGCCGCAAGGAAACATTCAGTACCAGCGGACCCCATATCAAAGTCAGGTTTTTCGGCTCGACCAGTTTTGATCCTGCAATCGTCAAGTCGTCGAATGCTGTCAGCGAAGCCTATGCTAACGGCGTCACCATGGGGAGTGATCTTGATCGCAGCAGCACTGCGCCCTCTTTCTTTGTCTGGGCCATGCGAGACCCCGACGCAGCACCGCTACAGCGACTGCAGATTATCAAAGGCTGGATCGAGGATGGCGAACCCAGGGAAATGGTTTACGACGTCGCCTGCTCTGACGGCGGCACCGCAGACCCGAAAACGCATCGCTGCCCGGACAATGGCGCGACGGTTGATATTCAGACCTGTGAAATCCACCAGAATGTTGGCGATCCGGAAATGAAAGCGTTGTGGCAGGACCCTGAATTCAATCAGGATCAGCACGCCTTTTACTACGCCAGAGTGCTGGAAAATCCGAAGTGCCGCTGGAGCACCTGGGACGCGATTCGGGCCGGTGTTGTACCGAGAGAAGACTTGCACACGACACTACAGGATCGCGCCTGGAGTTCACCGATCTGGTATAACCCGTGATGGTGAGTAAACGTACTGCCCTATGGGGGTTACCCCTGTTGGTATACCTCGTGTTTGCCTTTTGGTACACGGGTGGTGGGCCGCTGACAATAAAAGAAATCGATGATTTTACAGCCAGGATGCGTGCAACCGGAACACCTGAACAACGCATCGCGTTCCTGAGAAAATTTATGGAGGAGGATTCCGGTCGGCAATTGATCATGCTGAACAACGTCGACAAGGCTGAGTCACCGCCCAATGTTGAAGGTGCAGAACCGGGAGAAAGTGCCAGCCAGCTTATGGGGCGCTATATGGAGCATATGTGGCCAGCGATGCTTAGTCGGGCCAGTCATCCGGTTTATTCGGGCAAGGTGGTTTTTCAATCACTGGATATTCTCGGGATTGAGAATGTCGAATCATGGGATTCAGCCGGGTTGGTGCGATATCGAAGCAGACGCGACCTGATGGAGATAGCAACCGATCCGATTTTCGAGAGTATGCACGATTTCAAAGTGGCCGCGTTGGACAAAACCTTTGTCTATCCCGTTGAAGGGGACATTAACTATTCGGATCTCCGATTTGTGTTAGCCCTCGTGCTGTTCTCGCTCGTCTCGCTTCTGGATCTGCTGCTCTACCGTCGCGGCGTCTCCAACTAGTTTCTTTCGAGCTCTCACGTGATGCGGGCGAACTCGATAACAACGCGCGCGAATTCCTCGGCGACATCGTCCTGGGGGTAGTGCCCGGAGTTCTCGAAGACAACATGGTTCTGGCCTTTCGCGCCAGGAATTTCCTCCTGGAACCGGGGCGCTTCAAGTGAGTCTGGCTTGTCGAATGCGGTGAGAAACGGTTTCTCGAACGTGTTCAGGACCTCCCAGGCGTGGCGATTGGCGGGAATGGACGGGTCATCGGGAAAGATCGGCACCAGGCTGGGGAACTGCCTCGCCCCCTGAATATACGCTTCAGAGGGATATGGTGCTGAGTACGCCCGAAGTTGTTCATCTGTCGGGTCACGGAGCCAGAGGCGAAGGATTCCTGCTGGATCGTAATCGGGATACTCGGCACAGTGTTTCGCCCAAAACATGAAGACGCGGTAAAAAACGGTCCGCTGGTCGGCGCCGGGTTCTGCCATCATCTTGCGCGTCAGCGCTTCTCCTTGGCGCATCAGCTCTTCGGGTGAGAGAACGGGCGTCTCATCGAAGGTCTTATGAAGCGACGGGCCTCGTTCCATCGGCACATCCCGCAAGTCGTGGAGTCCCATGTTACATGCGATGACACGATCGAAGCGCTCCACGTTCTGGGCCAGGACTCGAAGGCCGATCAAGCCGCCCCAATCGTGACCCACTAATGTGATCCCAGTGAGATCGAGACCCAGGATAAACTGCTGCATCCAATCCACGTGTCGTGCATAGGTGTAGTCAGATTTTTCCGTTGGTTTGTCCGATCGTCCGAAGCCGACAATATCCGGAGCGATCACACGATGCCCGGCCGCAACGAGTGGCGGGATCATCTTCCTGAAGGAGTAGCTCCAGACCGGTTGGCCATGCAGGCACAGGACCATCGGGCCGTCTCGCGGGCCCTCGTCCAGGTAGTGCATCCGAAGACGCCCACCCTCTCCATCGTCGATCTCAAGATAGTGGGGTTCGAAGGGGAAGTCCGGAAGATTTTCGAATTGTTCATCGGGTGTTCGAAGGACTTTCATGCCTGCTGCCTCTGTAATACTACGCCTTAAGTATCAGTCAAAGAATCAGAGGTGTCTATTCACATCCAGATATCATTTGATAGGAAGAAGCTATAAGGGAAAAGCTTGGCAGATGCTTTTATCTACGTGGACAGTTAGACTTAATGTAGTTGGGGAAAGCAAAGAGGAAAATTCCGTATGAGTGATGCCGCACAACTAGACGACTGGCAGCCCAAGTTTGAATCCTGGGTGGAGTTTGCCAAACCACTGCTTCCGCAGGGCAAAGCGAGGGAAGCTTTTGCAGAATACCCCTGGTTTACGACGGTCGGTGATCCGTTTGTTACCTTGTCTAAACCGGCCAGTGAGTGCCGCTTTGGCCTGGTGACGACTGGTGGTTACTCCATAGACGGCGAACAGGAGCCCTTTACCGGCCTTCCCACGTTTGGTGATGAGGTCCCGGAGTTCCGAAAGATTCCTACCGACGTAGATCGCAGCAAACTGGTCATCAATCATCATGGTTATGATCACAAGTACGCGAAAGAAGATATCAACGCGAATCTTCCATTCGATCGTCTAAACGAACTTGTCGATGAAGGTGTCATCGGTTCGCTCTCCAATGAGACGTTGGTGCTCATGGGTTTGCAGCCGAATGTGGCCCCTTTGATCAATGAGACCATTCCCGAAATCCTCGCGGCGTTCAAAGCCGACGACGTGGAAGCTGCGCTCCTGGTACCAAGCTGACCCGTCTGCCATCAGACCGTGAGTCTGATTGCAAGAGGATTGGAAGCGGAAGGTATCGCGACAGCACTGGTCAGCGTCATGCCACCACTCAGCAGTAGTGCGCGGCCACCGAGGCAGGTGATACGCCGCCTAAACATCGGAGCCACAGTCGGACGGCCACATGACCTGGAAGGTCAGCGGGAAACACTCAAACGGATGATTTCCCTGATCGAAAATGCCGAAGGCCACGGCGCGGTAGACAAGGACAGTAAGCGCAACGAGTGATCCGCCAGTTGAAGCGGTCGTGCCGGCGACCACGATTGCGAAAAACCCACTACGGGATGCGTACTTTGGTGACACCCATGTTCATACGCGTTATTCCTTTGATGCCTACGCGTTTGGCACCAGAGCATCTCCGGATGATGCCTATCGTTTCTGTATAGAATTAAAGCCAGACTTCAAGATTGTTA
Source organism: Gammaproteobacteria bacterium (assembly GCA_026713185.1). Taxonomy (GTDB): domain Bacteria; phylum Pseudomonadota; class Gammaproteobacteria; order Pseudomonadales; family Azotimanducaceae; genus UBA7455. Next base: position 11,659 of record JAPOOX010000148.1, on the reverse strand, counting down.
TCGCGGCCAATGTCCCTCGTTAGCTTTGCTTCCATAACCGGCAGCATGTCACAACGTTCGAGCAATTCCGTCACATCACTTCGATCTGACTCATTCAGTTGTTCGTATTCATCCAGCACACGTCTCAGCAGATAAAACCTGAAAGGCTGCGCTCCCGCATGTATGACATTACCCTTCACCTCAAAGGTACCAAAGCCCGCAACTCTTGGAACTTCAGAGCCAGCAGCCGGATTCTCAGATGCAAGCCATTCGTTATTCGCATCGCATGCGGCGAGGGTCTCCGGCACGAAATCAATGGCAAACTGTTTGAGCACATCAACCAGCGTGTCGGGTATCTCATCATCGGCGAAGTAGTCTTCCAACGGGTTCTCATACTCGCCGACATCCGGTTCCGGTCGATTCATACGTTCGACCCAGCGAAGCACCCAATTGCCATGTTCATGCAGGATTGACAGCGGTTTGATATCACGCCCAAGGTGACCATACATGGGTGCAATCAGGCCAAAGTCGGCAACGCTAGGTCTGCCGCCGAGCAAATGTGGATAGTTTGCGAAGTGAGCGTCGAGTTTTTCAACCAGATCGAAATAGAGGGACTCAACCAGGGCGTGGTTTTCTTCCGGCACACCAAGATCGATACACGCCTGCCGCATCTTAGCGAATCGACCCTCCACCGTGAACTCCACGGCGGCATCTATTGGCGTCATGTGTTCAAACTGAAACTGTATCAACGGTTCGTTCTCGGGAAAGTTCCAGCGGTAGTGCACCGCAGGACGCAGCATGCCTTCCGCCGCGATAACGTCCAGCAACCTGTTGATGATTTTATGTTTCGGTGTCTGCGGGGAATTCGGATGACCACCCTCTTGTTCAAAATAATCAACAATGGCGACGCTGTCCCTGATGACCGCGCCATCGGCGAACTCAATGGTTGGCATGCCGCGCCTACCACCGGCAGCGGGCAGGACGTGGTCTTCGTAGTGCTGGCTGGTGGGGCCAGTTTCCCGGTAGTCAATTCCGTTCTTAATTAAATAGCTGCGCGCCCTGCCTGTATACAAAGAACAGGGTGATCCGTATAACGTTACTGTGGGTATATTTTCTGGTTGCTGCATAGCATGGGGTCTCTTAAACTATAGAGAATTATCGAACGAAATCGTTCATCAGTCCATTAACCGTAACTTATCACCTGATAATCAATCGTTATCGTTTTTGCCACACCCATAACCTGGATCATGTAGACTACAAATCGTCTGGCTGCTTTTCAGTCGGTGCTTAACGACAAGGAAAGAGAACTATGCGAGTGCGACTGGGTAAATCGGTAGGTCACCTCATGGCATGGATGATAGCAGTATGTTGGGCTGGTTCGTTAATAGCGGAGACCACGCGCAAGCCAAACATTCTTCTCATCGTTGCTGACGATCTCGGTTATGAGGATCTGGGTTTTCAGGGTGTAAAGGATATCCCCACTCCGAGCATCGATGCATTGGCTGCAAGTGGCGTGCGTCTTTCCGACGGCTATGTAACCGGCACCTGGTGTAGTCCGACGCGCGCGGGTCTGTTGACTGGACGCTATCAGCAACGTTTCGGTGCTGCCGGGCATGAACCGGTACCTGGCAACGGTTTATCTCTCGACGAAATAACAATCGCGGATCGCTTGAGGGAAGCAGGTTATGTCACAGGAATCGTTGGCAAATGGCATCTGGGTGTTACGCCTGAGTTTCATCCGTTGAAGCGGGGGTTCGACGAGTTCTTCGGCTTTCTGGATGGTGGACACGTGTTTTTTCCGGACTGGCCCATCATTATATTTCCGGATGAAACGGGCGCCGGTCCAGACTTTGGGGAGATACCCGAGGGTCGCGCCACCTTAGACCATCAGATTCGTCGCGGCACCGAGCGCGTGGAGGAACCGGAATACCTAACGGATGCCTTTGCACGAGAGGCGGTTTCATTCATACAGCAACATCAGAAGAAGCCGTTCTTCCTTTATCTTTCCTTCAACGCAGTACACACCCCTATGCATGCAACACAAGACCGCCTGGCCAAATTCGATTCGGTGACCCATCCGGTACGTAAAATCTACAATGCGATGACGCTGGCGATGGATGAAGCGATTGGCAGGGTCATGGATCAACTGAAGCGATCTGGCCTCGAGCAGGATACGCTGGTCTTTTTCATCAGCGACAATGGCGGACCGACGGTACAGCGATATGCGTACAATGCCTCATCTAACGCGCCGCTAAGAGGTTCCAAGGGGTCGACCTTAGAAGGGGGTATCCGCGTTCCTTTCGTGGTGTCCTGGCCGGGACATCTGCCGAAAGACGAGATATACGACAAACCAGCCATCGCGCTTGATATTTTACCTACAGCACTGGCAGCCGCGGGCGTTGACGCAAAGCCCGAATCGGACCTCGATGGCGTTAACTTGCTGCCTTACCTGAGGGGAGAATCCGACCGCCAGCCTCACGAAGTATTGTACTGGCGTTCCTGGGGGCAAATGGCGGTGCGCAAGGGCGATTGGAAGCTGGTAAGGTACACCGCCAAGATGGATGACGATGAATTCCCGTACCCTGCGTCAAGAAAAGAAGTGACGCCTATGCGGCTTTACAACCTGAAACGTGACATCGGTGAGAGCAACGATCTCTCGAGTCGTGAGCCGGAAAAGTTTACAGAACTGCGTGCTCTCTGGGACACATGGAACGCTGAATTGGGTCCGGAGGCACAGTGGTGGTGACGGAGAATTCTATGAAATTATCGCCAGTGTTCGTTTGCACCCTGGCTGTACTCACACTTTTTGGCTGTTCGCGATCCGAAGAACCGGGCAAACCGTCGAGTGAGGCGGTGGATATCGCGCCCACAGATGCCATTGCGACAAACCCATTACTTGACGCGTTCTTCGGCGACACCCATGTTCATACGCGTTATTCCCTGGATGCCTACGTGTTGGGCACCAGGGCATCCCCGGATGATGCCTATCGTTTTGCCAAGGGAGCGGCGATCAAACATGCGGCCGGTTTCGATATGCAGATCAATAAGCCGCTGGATTTTCTGGCGGTTACCGACCATGGAAACTTTCTTGGCGTGATGGCAGAGGCAGCGGAAGGAACCGGCCCATTAAGCCAGATGGAATTTGCAAAGGCAATCCGCGACGTTACCAAACCAGACGATATTCTGCCTGTCTTTCGCGCCCTCGGTCCGTTGATGCAAGCAGCAGATGAGAACCCCGATCAGTCTGTGCTTAACGATCTGGATGTGGCCAGGAATGCCTGGCAGGACACGATTGCAGCCGCCGAGCGCCACAACGAGCCAGGGACGTTCACAACGTTTGTCGCTTACGAGTACACAACCAGAGGGGGGCAGGCTCAAAACCTCCATCGAAACGTTATCTTCCGGGGATCGAACGTGCCCGACCTGCCTTTCAGTCGCCTCAATTCGCCAAACCCGGAAGATCTCTGGCAATGGATGGATGCACAGCGAGAGCTGGGAATTGAATCCCTTGCTATACCACATAACTCAAATGGCTCCGATGGCTGGATGTTCCAGACCACCCGCTTCGACGGTTCACCCCAGGACTCGGACTATGCGATTCAACGCATGCGCAATGAACCTGTTGTCGAGAATACGCAGGTAAAAGGTACCTCTGATACCCATCCGTTGTTGTCACCCAACGATGAGTGGGCGGATTTTGAGATTATGCCCATTCGAGTTGGCCCACCGTTGTCCTGATAATGGCGCGACGGTAGATATTGCTACCTGTGAAGTGACGCCTGACAAGGGCGCTGCAGAATTGAAAGGGTTCTGGCAGGATCCTGATTTCAAATCTGATCAACCTGCTTTTTACTATGTGCGGGTGTTGGAGAATCCGAAATGCCGCTGGAGCACCTGGGATGCGATTCGCGCAGGCGTTGCACCGCGTGTCGACCTAAAGGCGACCATTCAGGACAGAGCCTGGTCTTCGCCGATCTGGTACAACAGCGCCCGCGGCGGCTAAAAGCGCCTGCGGCGACTGACACGAACAGTGCATGCCGTTGTCGTACATGACACCTTTGGGCAGGTCGCCGCGAAGCATAGCAGCGAAGATCAGTTTCTTAAACGGTGTAACCAAAATCCGTTAGGCGGTAGTCGGGCTCATTTCAATCAGGCGGGAGTCTTTTAGTCCGGCTGCACGGATGCGCAATAGCGCCTGAAAATCAGGATTCTTGAACATCGTCACAAGGTTGCCACGGGTAGGATATCGAATCACGGTGACGGTATCCCAATCCTCGTCACCGATGATCGTTTCGGCAGGACCAGCCCAGAGGATCTCGTTGACGAATCCCAGATCGAGTTCCTCGAACTTCTTTCCATAATAATAGTAGGCCTCCTGGCCCGTCATACCGTCCACGCCAAAGCCTTCCGCGGCCATGTCCCGAAACTTGACGAGATTCACCATGATCACCGGTTCGTCCGGATCACGGTCCTCCATTTGCGCTAGTGTTTCTGCGTCAGGGTTAATGTGAACCATATCGATACTCCGTCAACCAAGTTTGCAGTATACGTGGCTGCACAAGTATCCTCGACAGCCTCCTACTGAAACAGAGCGAAACGACGTATGCCCGCAGTCCGGTTTGTTTGCCCCACCTATTCGGTTGTCTTGTCACTGGTGATTTCGGTATTTCTAACTGCCTGCTCGGAGAAGTCCGTCGAGGATGACGCTTCGCCGACTCCGGAGACCCGCGTCGCTCAGCCGGAGACACCCACTGATGCCAGTATGCCTACTAACGTCTATTTCGGTGATCTGCATGTGCATACGAGTTGGTCGCACGACGCTTACGGCATGGGGGGAAACCGCATCGGGCCACGCGACGCATACCGCTTCGCCCGCGGTGAGGCCGTGAAAATCAGTAACGGTATCGTCACCCAGCTGGCGACCCCGCTCGATTTCACCGCCCTGACCGACCACGCGGAAGGTTTCGCTTTCATGACCGCCTGCACTTACGAAGATCATTCCCAATACGATTCTGATGTCTGTAAGGTCATGCGCACGCAAAGATGGGATTCCGAACTCTTTAATACGTTAGTCGGAAGAGCCCAGGCTCGCCCGGAAACCCCCGACCCGGAGCTTTGCGCCGACTTCGAGGCGTGCGTCGCTAATGCCGATACAACCTGGCAACGCATCCAGACCGTCGCCGAGGAATTCAACGATCCTGGTAAATTCACAACGCTGATCGCTTACGAGTTCACGCCAATGTTGCAGCAATACGGCATGCTGCACCGCAATGTGATCTTCCGTGGATCCGAGGTTATCCCTCATGCCTTTTCCAATCTTGATGTCTCGAGTACCCGGGATCTTTTTCAGAAGCTCGACGCAGCCTGCCAACTGCCGTGCCGGGTCATAACGATTCCGCACAATAACAACTATTCATGGGGCCTGATGTTTTCACGCACCGACGAGGATGGTGCAGAGTATCAAGCCGTGGACCTCGATCGGCGCGCCCGCCTCGAACGCCTGGCCGAGGTTGCCCAGATAAAGGGAGAATCAGAATGCCACGTCGGCCTCGGTACCACGGACGAGGAATGCGGCTTCGAGAAAATTTTCGAACCGTGTGCCGACGGCGAAAGCGCACGCTGCGCGACCGAGACCTCGTTTGTGCGCAATGCCCTGCTGGATGGCCTGCAACTTGCCAGCGAGCGCGGCATCAATCCCTTCAAGCTCGGTATTATCGGCTCGACGGACACACACAATTCTGACCCGGGCAACGTCGACCCGCGTAACAAGTATGCACCGGCGCGCGGCAACGCCGAGGCAGTGCAGCAGGTGCTTGAGCGCTCGCACGTCGTGGTCGGCGATATGCGCCGCACGAGCGTGGGCGCACTGGCTGCGGTATGGGCGGCTGACAATACGCGCACCGAGATCTGGGACGCATTGCACCGGCGGGAAACGTTTGCGACCAGCGGCTCACGTCTGAAGGTGCGCTTTTTCGCAGGCGCGTTACCGGAAAACATGGATAACAGCACCGCCAACGTCGCCGCCGCATACGCACACGGCGTACCCATGGGCGGTACCCTGGCGGCTATAAAAAGTGCGCCCAGCTTCTGGGTATCGGTCGCCCGCGACCCCCTCGGCGCACCTCTCGACCGCGTGCAGGTCATCAAAGGCTGGCTCAAGAACGGTGAGGAACAACACAAGGTGTGGGACGTTGCCTGCGCCGACGGACGCAGTGCGGACGACTCGAGCCGATGTCCGAAAACGGCGGCTGATATTGACCTTGAGACCTGCGCGCAAAAGAACGATGTTGGCGCAGCCGAGCTCAGTGCACATTTTGTTGATCCCGACTTCGCTCCAGATCAGCGTGCCTTCTACTACATCCGGGTGCTGGAGAATCCGACCTGCCGCTGGACGACCTGGCTTGCCAACAGCGTCGGTGTGGCGCTCCCCAACGATGTGCCCGCAACCCTGCAGAACCGTGCTTGGACATCGCCGATCTGGATCGAGCCTTAGATCAAGCGCGCGGCTACCGACCATTGCGTAGGATCGGCAAGGCCCCCTGCGGTATCTGTTTCAGAGGGCGAGACAAAAATCCCCTGCGCGATGCGCACTATGTCGCAGCATGCTCCCAACAGATGGCGAAAGATCTGTTGGCCCACTCCAACCTGCTGGGTTACGGCCCCCGCGTCGCCTTTGACAGTGAACTCGCACTCGGTCAGGTCGTGGAACTCAACCTGCCCATTACCAAGCTGCAGGTCAATGTGTTGGAAATACATCGGCGGGAGGTGCGATCATCAGCCGAAGTACCAACCATCGACTGTTTCCGGTTTGCGTCTAGTTGATCCTTCAAGAAGATCCTTTACCGCAGCGAGGCCATCAGCCCCCGATCGGGCGACACCTTGTTGTCCAGCAGGTCGTTCCAGGTGTCGGCCAGATCATCCGCGGTCTCGATCCACTCAACTGCCAGCGTACCTCGCAGTTTGCCAGCGACTTCAACGCAAGCCCTCAACGCTTTGTCCATGATCACACCGGGGCCCCATTCAGCTTCCCGTTTGAGTAGGTGACCAGGGGCAAAAAAAGTTTCAGGCAGTGCCCCGGGTAAATCGCCGGAGGGGCCCTGCTGCTCCCAGTCGGTGGCGCCTACCATCAAGCTCACCCTCATATTTTCCGCCAACAGCTGGTGCAGCGCGGACCGGAGGGCAGTATTACCCGACATATCCACGTAGACCGCCGGCGCAGTCCGGTCGATCTGAGACTCATCACCATAGGCGACTATCTGGTGACAAACACCCAGCCTGTCCACGAAAGCAACATTGGAAGCTGATGTTAGTCCGACAATGCGCTGATGGACCTGAGCATCATCGCGTAATAACTGAGTCAGCCCAAAGCCGGTTTTCGAGGATACCGAGCTGATTAACACCTGGCTGGCGCCGAAAAAATCATTATCCACCAGATAGTCGTACAGCATGAAGGAGGTCAGGAACAGAGGAAACATCAGACAGCGCTCAACTTCCATTTCGCGCAGCACCTCGGATTCAGCCCCTGTCCGCCTGTATCTGTTGTAAGTTTCCGGCACGTCCTGGCGACGCTCCGCTATATCGACGAACTCGTCTTCGCGGACTTGTCCGGGGCGTAACACCGTGTGACTGGCCATCGGAAAGAAGCCGTAAAGGCGCTCACCCACCGGCAGGTCGGTGCAGTTGGACTCAAGGACATCGGCATAGCCCCAGGCCGGGACCTTGCTCCAATCGCCCTCAGTCGGAAATCCCCAGTAGCTAACCTTCTCACGCGCCCTGGCGTATTGCACGTTCATAGCCGTGAGACCAAACTTGTCTATCGCCACCAGCACTTTGCCCTCCTCCAACGGCGGTAACTTTGCGGTGACTACGCGGGTTTTTCTCAATTGCTTGAGATCTACCCAAAGTTCTGTGCACTGTGTCATTGGTAATTTCCTCTCAAATCGATCGCACATGGAACGCACATAGAACCGGTAGTTTGGCGCAACCTCTGCATTGGGTCCATCAACAAAACCGTATCAATTGATAATACGGTGTTATGAAGTTCAACCATCCCGCAAATGGGATCTGGATCTGAACATTTCCTCATAGCTTTCTCTTATCAGATGAAATCTAAATGTGAATAGACACGTCTGATTCGCTAACTGATACTTAGGGCCTCGTAAACCAGAGGTGGCCGACATGAGAGTCCTTAGAACACCCGACGAACAATTCAAAATCTCGCGGGACTCCCTTTCGAACCTCACTATCTTGAGATCGACAATGGAGAGGGCGGTCGCCTCCGGATGCACGATGTGGATGAGGGTCCGCGAGGCCCGAGCCCCACTGCAGCGCGGTGGAGCCGGGCTCGGACTGCCTGCCTTTCAGGTGGTAGTAGGCGAGCAATGACCGCAACTGCTGGTAGCCCGCCAGCGAGGGGAAGGTGCCCATCTGCCACAAGTTCTGTACGTCCCAGGTGAAGTTTACCGCGTCACCGCAGTTCAGCTCGGCAAAAAAGCTCACTACCTCCTCTACCGTTGAGAGCACGTTGCCGTTGCTGGCATCGCCTGGCCTGGCGGGAACACGGTCAACACATTACTTCCGTCGATTCTTACCACAAGCTTCCAGTTGCCCCTGATGAGATATGCAGGGAATGCCATCACGGTTGAACTTGAGAACTCGCGACCCCGGTGCGGGCTTTGAAGTCGGCGTTTTGGGATAGGGCATCTTGGCATCGACGTCCTTGCGCCAGTTTTGGAGCATCTTCAACAGTTTCTTGGTCGTCTCCGGTTGTTGCCTGGAGATGTCGTGTTGCTCGCCGATATCATTTTCCAAATCGAATAGCTGAACCGTTCCGTTTTCGAAGTATTCGAGCAGTTTGTATCGTCCGGAACGAATTGCGCCACCCGGACTTTGAAAACCGTGATTGCTGTAGTGGGGGAAGTGCCAGTAGATCGGTCCGCGATCGTAGTCTTCTGCTGCCAGAGCAGCGACGAAGCTTTGACCGTCGACATGTTGATCTGGTAACGCGGGGAGCTTCAACATTTCGAGCAGCGTTGGATAGTAATCCGTTCCAGTAACGATCGCTTGGGAATTGGAGTTGGGTTGAGTTTTGCCCGGCCAGTGAACAATCAAGGGCACTCGAATTCCACCTTCATAGTTCCAGCCTTTGGCGCCACGAAGCGGCAGATTAGAGCTCGCGAATCGCGAATTCAGTGTCTCGCGAGGGTGATTGATTCCACGATAGTTGTTCGAGGCCGCCATGCCCCCGTTGTCTGACGTGAAGACGATGATGGTGTTGTCTTCCAGGCCGAGTTCTTTCAGCTTCGCGCGGATTCGGCCGAGGCTTTCATCTGTCGCCTCAACCATTCCAGCAAATTCGACGTTGTCCTGCTTCTGCTTCACCCACCACACTCGCTCATTCTGGTGCAATGTACTGTTGTCATTTTCTCCCAGGGCTTTGAGCCTTTCCGCTGAGATCGCAGGGCCATCCGGGTTAGGTTCGAGGATGTAATCCGGGCCTTCCTGATGCGGCATCGTCGCAAGTTTCTTCTCATACTTCTGAACCAGATCCTTGCGACCCTGGATCGGATCGTGAACGGAAAAGTGTTCAAGGTGCACGAAGAACGGCCGATCTTTGTTTCGTTCAATGAAATCAATGGCCGCATCGGTCAGCTTATCCGTGTAGTAGTCGCCCTCTTTTGCCGGCAGCGTTTCTGTGTACTCCGGCGAGAACGGATGATAGTAGGATCGAACCCATCCCGTGATGGCTTCATCAAAGCCGTACGTCTTCGGGTCTTTGTTCAAATGAGCCTTGCCGTAGTTCGCGGTGGCATAACCATGTTTATGTAATGTCTCTGCCAGCGTTTGTTCTTCATCAGGCAGGGCCATGAGTTTATCGCCGTGATGCAACATCTCGTAGTCGCGTTCAGGCCGCCCGCCCAGCCACTCGGTCAAGTTCGTACGCGCTGGATACTTCCCGGTCAGGATGCTCGCGCGACTCGGCGAGCAGACGTGGGATGTCGAGTAGGCATTCTCGAACAGCATGCCTTCTTTTGCCAACTGGTCGATCGCCGGAGTTTCATAGAATTGGCTGCCGTAGGGACCCACGTCCCGTTGCCCAAGATCGTCGACAAGAAAGAAGATCACATTGGGCTTTTGTTGGGTGTGTGGTCCAACGGGCTTTTGTTGCGTGTGTGGTCCAACGCAGGCCATCAGCGATAGCGTGGCACAAAGCGCAAGCATCTGGACGGTTTGCCGGGTTCTCATCGTTTGTTTCTCTCTGGAAGATGCATCTTCAGTTCTCGATTGTGGATTTGTATTGGAGGATAGGTATTGTAAACCGCATCTTTCAAGAAACGGCAAAGCATCCTAAAAGTATCAATTGCCGATGTCCAGTCAAATTAAAGCCATGGTGACGTGCTAACCCTTTGGATGGTCAATGACTTTAATCGGTGGTGGTTGCGCTTCGATGTGATTCAGGATTCTCTGGATGACGTCTGGGTCAGTGCTGTACCTGGGAGGCTGTCCGAGAACAGACTGACCTACTGCGGACAAGCCTGATTGGCCATATTTTCCGCTTATTTTCGTTTATTATGTACAATATTTGCCTCAAATAACCAAAAAATATGACTCAATCAGTCTCGCCCTCGCTACGGTCGCAGTTCTCGGACAGCCTCCTAGGCGGCCCCAACGATGACGCGCATGGTGCCGCCACTCAGATCAACTTAATACCAAGCCGTTTTATCTTGTTATACAGCGTGCGTTCGGTGATGCCTAGCTGTAGCGCTGTGGTTCGGCGTTTAAAATTGTTTCTCTGCAGGCATTGATAGATTCGCTCTGCTTCGCTGAGATGTTGATTGAGATCTTCGCTGGAAATTTTGGTGTTAATCTCTTCAACAGGCTGTTTCTCCTGATTTTGATCGGCATGAAGTCGCGAGCCAAAATCGAGGTGTCTGGCGTGTATCACCGAGCCTTCGCAAACTAGTGCGGCGCGACTTAGGACATTACGTAACTCTCTGACATTACCCGGCCAATCGTGGTTTACCAGTAAGCGATAGGCTTCGCAGTCGAGCTCGACAACGTTCGAGTTAACCTGCGCTTTGATTTCATCCAGAAACAGGGTCGAACCATTGGCCTCTTCAAAATAGCCTTTGCGTCGCGACAACGCCCCGGTATAGGCACCTTTTTCGTGGCCAACAAATTCGCTTTCGAGTAGGAAAGGCGCCACCAGCATCCCGTCGGGCAGTTCAGGACGTCCAAATTTGTCCCAATAGACAATTCGATCTCCGCCCCGCTCGGCCAGCGGAAATTGGTAATAGTTCCAAAGCAAAATGCGGTCGAGTGCTCGAACCGAAGCCACGAAGTGGATCAAGATCAGTCGCGTCCAGCGCCGATGCCACAAGGTGCCTACAGCTTTGATGAACCCGGTAATCCACGATTCCATCAGGTAACGGCACCAACACCGAGAGGTAAGCGGTCAATCTAGACCGTTATATTCTCCGCTGTTGATCTATGGTCTCCTGTTCTTCTTTATTGGACAAATTAACAGGAGACCCCATGAGTTTAACAGGAAGTCGATCGCTGATTCGTCGTTCCGCAGAGCAATGGCGGGAGATTCAACAGCGTTTCGAGCATAGCGGTCAGACCCAGGTAGCGTTCTGCGCCGCCGAGGGACTGGCCTTGAGCACCTTCACCCTCTGGC
>JAPOOX010000179.1 GCA_026713185.1 Gammaproteobacteria bacterium | reverse complement strand
GGCGTACCGGCGATTCCCGCGGCAACTGTGGTCATCCTTAAGGACGGGGATAGCGGAGTGGAAGTCCTGATGCTGCACAGGACATCCAAAGTCCATTTTGGCGGTATGTGGGTATTCCCGGGCGGCAGGATAGACCCGGAGGATCATGCTGAAGATGGTGATATCAATCAGACAGCCAGGAGAGCAGCAGCAAGGGAAACCATGGAGGAAGCCAATCTGCTGGTTCACACGGACGATCTGATCCAGTTTTCCCATTGGACACCGCCATCCACATCACCCGTAAGATACGCCACATGGTTCTTTGCCACATCGGTTACGTCCTTTGAACCGGTTAACGTGGATGGCCACGAAATCCAGGACCATGAGTGGATACAACCTTCGGCTGCACTGGACAGACACGCCAGGGGTGAAATTGATCTTGTGCCACCCACCTGGGTCACCCTGCATCAATTGACTCTGTACGACTCGGTGGCGGACATTATTTCCCGGTTCAGGTCCAATCCGCACAAGGTCTACAGGACCAGGATCGGTATGCGCAGTGATGGAACACGAGTAGCGATGTGGACGGGGGATGCCGGATATGAAGAAACAAATCCTGAAGCGGCAGGAGACCGGCACCGGCTGGTGATGGCCGAGGACGGCTTTGTCTTTGAAAATACTGTAGAAGACTACTGATTCGCCGTCTGCCATTGACAAGATGGTCACGGGAAACAGAAACATGAAGATACCAGCACCATAGAATTCATTAGAATAAAGCTTGACATATTATGTCGAAACATATCCAATCATCCGTATGGACATATTACTGAATCCCCTGGGTTGGTTGGTCGTAGGCGTAGTGATCATGTTACTGGAACTGATCATTCCCGGTGGCATCGTAGTCTTTCTCGGCGCTGCCTGCGTCATAGTTGCGGGCGCCATCTATATTGGTCTGGTATCCACATGGAGCGGTGCCCTGACCCTGTTCTTTATTTCATCCCTGGGTCTGGTGATCATTCTGAGATCGTTTATCAGCCGCTTCATAGAGGGAGATTCCACCGTTGCCAACACGGAGGAGCTTCTGGACGATCTGGACGAATTTGTCGAAGTCATCAAAACCATCGGTCCTGCCGACAAGGCAGGAATGGTGAAATTCAAAGGCACCCAATGGAAAGCACTGGGTGATGGACAGGAAATTGCCATCGGCAGCACTGCCAGAATTGTTTCGCGAGAGAATATCACTCTGCTCGTTAAACCTGTCGACTCCATAGAGAAGACTTTACCGGAGAGTGATACTTGAAAGGAGGACAGCCGTGCTCACTTACCTGACTTTTTTCCTCATTGTGGTGGGAATCATTCTGTATAAATTGATTCTCATCATTCCCATGCGCTCCCAGGCCGTCATCGAACGGCTTGGAAAGTTCCGTGCGGTCCTGGAACCCGGGCTTCACTTTCTCATCCCATTCTTCGACCGTGTTGCCTACAGACACGAAACACGTGAGCAGTGCCTTAACATCCCGGATCAAAGCTGTATCAGCCGCGACAACATTCAGGTTGCCGTCGATGGCTTGCTCTATATCAAGATCATGGATGCCTATAAAGCAAGTTATGGTATCGAAGACTACCTGGTGGCAGCGGTGAATCTGGCGCAGACAACCGTCCGATCCGAGGTTGGTAAATTGAGACTCAGTGAGACCTTTTCCGAACGGGAACGTCTGAACGAAACCATTGTGACCGAAATCGACCAGGCATCGGAACCCTGGGGCATTAAAGTACTGCGTTACGAAGTCATGAATATCACTCCCTCCCTCAATGTTATTGAGACATTGGAAAAGCAAATGGAAGCCGAACGTGCCAAGCGGGCGGACATTACACTGGCCAATGCCGCAAAGGATTCAACCATCAATCTGTCTGAAGGCGAACGACAGGAGGCCATCAATCTGTCCGAAGGCGAACGCCAGAAGAGAATTAACGAAGCACAGGGCCGTGCCCGGGAAATTTCAATTCTTGCAGCGGCGACGGCCACCGGCAGTCAATTGATTGCCGATGCTATCAGTAAACCGGGTGGACAGGGCGCAATGAACCTGAAACTTGTCGAGCAATATGTCGACCGTCTGGGACAACTCTTTAAAGATGCGGATGTTGCCATCGTGCCAAAAGAAATGGCGCAAATGGAGAGCTTCTTTGCCGGTATAGACCAGGTATCGCATACAATTCAAACACCTGGGAAAGGAGGATCCTGACAATGATGATGGAATATATCGTTATGGCAATCTGGGGTATCTTTTTCCTGCTCCTGATTTTCAAATTTTTCCAGTCCATACGGCTGGTGTCGACCCAGACCTCCCATATTGTCGAGCGTTTGGGGCGTTATAACAAAACGCTGGACGCCGGGTTCCATGCACTGATTCCATTCATGGACAAGGTCACCTTTGTCCAGGACCTGCGTGAGGAAGCCATTGATGTTCCACCCCAGGAATGTTTCACAAGAGACGAGGTTCAGGTTTCAGTCGATGGAGTCATTTATATGTCTGTTATCGACCCTGTGAAGGCGAGTTACGGCATTACTGATTATCGTTTCGCGGCAGTACAGTTAGCCAAAACCACAACGCGTTCGGTCATCGGTACGCTGGACCTTGATCGAACCTTTGAGGAGCGTGATGTTATCAGCGCCAAAGTGGTTGAAGTTCTTGATGAAGCTGGAGCTAGCTGGGGAATCCGGGTGCATCGCTATGAAATCAAAAATCTCACACCGCCAGGAACAGTGCGCAACGCAATGGAGAAACAGGTGCGGGCAGAGCGTGAACGCCGGGCGATAATGGCTACCAGCGAGGGTGACAAGCAAAGCAGGATCAATCGTTCCGAAGGATTAAAAACCGAGATGGTCAATATATCTGAAGGTGAAAAGCAGCGGCGGATCAACGAAGCGGAAGGACGATCCGAAGAAATCCTGTCGATTGCCGCGGCTACCGCCGAGTCTATCGAAAAGATCGCAGCCGTGATTACCATGAAAGGGGGCAGCGAAGCGCTCAGGATGCAGATCAGTGAGCGCTATATCGACACTCTCAACTCCCTGGAAAATTCCAGGATCATATTGCCATCCAATATCGCGCAGTATACTGGCTGGGTGGATAACCTGGGAATGGACAATCTCGTCAAAAAATCAGATTAGTCCTCCAGCCTGATTTCTTTGCTATAAAGATGTTGTTCGCGTGGCCGTCAAGACTCCCTGATTTCTTGGCTAAAAAGATGTTGTTCGCGTGGCCGTCAAGACTCCCCGTGTGTTGTACTACAAGGCTTGTTTATGATATATCGGGTATCACAAACACTCTCCGCTCGAATACTCGATAACTGATTTGGTCATGAAGAAACTGTGAAACCACTATCCGGGAAGAAAGGGCTGATCATCGGTATCGCCAACGACAAGAGCATTGCTTACGGCTGTGCCAAGGTGTGCCGGGATCAGGGAGCCGAACTCGCTGTGACCTATCTCAATGACAAGGCGTTGCCATTCGTCAAACCCCTGGCCGAAGATCTCGGCGTTCGGGATGAGCTGGTAATGCCTTTCGATATCACCAGAGAAGGTGAAGTGGAAATGGTGTTTGAAACGATTACCCGGACCTGGGGACAGGTCGACTTTGTGATGCATGCCATGGCATCTGCCACCAAAGCCATGACGACCAGCAGGCTCATTGATATACCACTCCAGGATTTCAACTTTGCCATGCAGGTGTCCTGCCACTCCTTTCTGGTGGTGGCAAAACTCAGTGAACCGTTACTGAAAAAAACACAAGGTTCTTTGGTTACCATGACCTACCTTGGCGCACAGAGGGTAATGGGTAATTATCACTTCATGGGTCCCATGAAAGCCGCTCTGGAATCCTGTGTGCGCTATCTGGCGGATGAATTGGGGCCGCATGACATCCGGGTTCACGCCATATCCGCAGGTGCAATCCTGACGAGGGCGGCAGCAGGCATTCAGGATTTTGATAACCTGCTCAAGACCACAAGGGAAAGAGCCCCTCTGGGACGATTGAGTACTCCACTTGAAGTCGGCGAACTCATGGCGTTTCTGGTCGGACCCAATTCCAGAGGAATGACCGGTGGCATTCACTTCGTGGACGGTGGATACCACGTGATGGGTTGATAACAACTCTCTCAGAAGTTGTATCGAACGCCAACAATCAGGTTTCGACCCTTGTTTGGTCGAGCCCCATAGGGATGACGCCCCACGATATTATCCGTAGAAGTCAGGTTTTCCACCTTGCCGAAAAGCGTCACCGCTGCACCTGCATCGTAGCTGGCAGCGATATCCAACGTTAAAGAACTGTCTGTCCGTTCAAATTCGGTACAGGATGCCCTGACACAGACTTCATCAACCCAGGTTGCACTCAGGCTGCCTCGCCATGAACCTGATTCATATCCAATACCCAGACTTAACTGGTGTTCGGGTATGTATGGAATCGGGTCACCTTTTTTGACATCACCAAAGAAGTCGGTGTCAGCAACGTCAGAATCGAACTCACTGTTGATCCAGGTATAGTTGAACGTCAACGGTATCGAATACCGGCTCGATGATCCCAGACTGGTTGCCAGCATGAATTCGGCGCCTGAAACTGATGCTGCGTCACCATTGAATGCATCACCAACCGTACAGTCAGAACCGGAAGATGCGGTACATTCACCCAGCAGATTGTCATAGTCGCTGAAGAACAGGATGATCTCCGTATCGGTTTTGCCGGCGCCGTGTCTGAATCCAAACTCATAATTCAGTGCTTCTTCCGCATCCACACCGGGGGAATTACTCGGTGCGGTAAATCCCTTGTGTATGCCCGCAATTACACTCAGATTCTTGTTGTACGCATAGGCAGCACCAATACCGGGTAACCAGACTTCGGTATGATTCTCCCGGGTATCGCGAATATTGGCCGCTGACCGGTCTGCAGGGTTTGCAGTCCTGCCATTGCGGATTTCGTACCTGGTTCTGACCTGGTCAATATTTTCATAGCGCAATCCTGGTGTGACCACCCACTTGCCGGATTCAATACGATCCTGGATGTACAGGGAAGCGGCCTTCGCTTCCTGGACCCTGTTACCTGCATTACCCGGTAAACCAGGATCATTGGATTGCAACTGCCCGTTGACCTGACGATAACTGCTATTGCGCTGCAACCGGTCTTCTTCGTCCTCATGCAATCTAACGCCGACATTGATTTCATGCGTCACGCTGCCGATGTCAGTCTGCCAGTCCAACTCAAACTGGTACCCTCGGGAGAAGTAAGAGCGGGCATTGGAACGTATCTGTATACTGCCTGGCGCCGTATCCAGCGTACCATCAAGAACAGCCTGTAACTCCACTGCACTGAAACCCGCCAGAGAATTCCCGGTATTGACTGCCTGGACCACATTGAACCAACTGGTCCTTGACATTACTTCGGCACTGGCACTGCCGTCAAAATCAATTCCCTCGGTTTTGAACCAGTTCCTTTCGTGTTCGTTGTTATATGCCGTTGCGGTAAACATCAGTTGCTCTGAGAGTTCAAACTGATACCTGATAATCTGCTGTTCATGTTCCGTATTGATGTTATCCAGTGCGGATATACCATAGCGTCGGTAAGCATCCCTGGCGAAATCACTGTCGGTCAGTCCCAGATAGCTCTGTTGCGAGTCCTGGTCTGCATACTGCAACTTCAGTTCAAACCGGTGCCGTGAATCCAATGCCGCATAGCCCAGTTTGACAGTGTAATCAGCGACATCAAGACCGGTATCGCGAGAACTTCGATCTATGTTCTGATAACCATCAGACTGCCACTGATGGGTTTCCAGCAGAAAGCCCCAGCCGCTTTCATGACGGGCGCCGTAAGTGCCATGTACCCGCCGCTCTTTGTCTTCACCGGCATCGACCATAATACTGCCCTTTGCCTTTACCGGTATCGGCGTTGATACCATATTCATGGCACCACCGATAGTGTATGGACCCTGGGTGATGGCGGCCGGTCCCTTGAGAATTTCGATGGCATGCATCCGCCCGGTGGTGGGGAAATAATAAGCGGACGGCGCCGAATACGGTGCAGGTGAAACAAGCACATTGTCTTCCAGCAGGGTTATTCTTCCACTGCGTTCAGTAGCCACCCCCCGGATACTGATATTGGGCCGCAGACCATAGCCGTCCTCGACCTGGATGGAAACACCAGGCACCTGGCGTAAAACCCTTTGTATATCGCTGTAGGCGAATTCTGCCAGTTTATCCGGACCGATATAGTGTGCGGCGCCAGAAATCTGGTTTTGGCGGGTTTTTTCACCAACGATGACGATTTCTTCCAGAAAGGCAGATGTCTCGGTTTCATCAGCCTGAACAGCAGCCATACTGCTGATCATACCCAGTGATACCAAAAAGCCTGATACTCCGTGTATTCTATTATCCTTCATCTGCGAATCACTCAATGCAACATATAAAAGAATAATAATCTTAATGATAATTATTATCAACAGTCAAATAGTATTTATTATCATTTAAGGGATCAATTTTGCCGGAACTTTATCAGGCGAACAGGATACCTACCGTCGTATATTCAAATACGCTTCATTGACGCAGTTTTCCAGCCGTCCGTCGCGCAGATATCGCGCCGCTGTCCTGGCCGAAAACGCACGGATATCATGCATACTTTGCGGTGTGAAGAATGCAGAGTGAGGCGTCACAATCAACCGATGCCGCAGCCAGTCGTCACCTTCATGCCATGCCCTGATCAGCTGTTTTTCAAGATTGGCAGGCTCGTCAGGCAATACATCCAGTCCGGCGGCAAGCACGGTATTATCTTTCATTGCATCGTGCAGTGCATCTATGTCAATCACGGGGCCCCTGGCTGTATTCACAATGATGATTCCTTTTTTTGAAGCCGAAAGGACATCAGCGTTGATCAGATTGCGGGTTTCATCATTCAGTGGAGTATGGATGGTAATGATCTCACTCTGACCAAACAATTCCTGCAGTGATTCCGCCCTGCGGATACCCATGGAAAGTTCGTAACCATTCGGCTTGTAGGGATCGTAAAACACCACATCCATATCAAAGGCCTTGGCCCGAAGAGCAGTGGCACTGCCAATTCTGCCCAGACCGACCACACCGAGAGTACAGTCTGCCAGCCTCTGTCCAAAGGGATTTAACGCGGGACGCCAGTTTTTCAATGGTTCCTGACGCAGGCATTCATCATGAAACGCAATACTCTTTGTCAGGGTCAGAATCATCCCCATGGCATGATCAGCAACCTCTCTGGTGCCGTAATCAGGCGTATTGCACACTGGAATCCCGAGATCTCCCCATGCTTTTAAATTAACCTCGTCGTATCCTACCGCCGGTTTGACGAAGATTCGGCACCTGTCCAGCATTCCCATGTATTTCAGCGGTGGGGGCGCTCCCACGATACCATCGCATTTTCTCCATTGTTCTTCTGTGACATCTCTGTAGCGATCAACAAATTCTGCTTTGATGCCACAACCCAACCCTTCCAGTTCCGGCTCGTACTCATCCTTCCAACGGGTTTGAGGCCAAAGTACCCGAATCATCTTCCATTCTCCCAAATGCTGCTATAACGATATTTCACCGAGCAACGAAGGGTATATGAAGAATTTGCACAGTACAATGATTCAACTCATGCTTTCTAAGGTATACAGTATGTGCATGACGAAAGTTGTACAGAGGTTTCTCTATCCTGTTCTTTTGCTTTTGCCAAACTTTGTGAACGCATCCAGTACAGAAGAATGTGTCATTCTGCTCCATGGTATGGTCAGAACTTCAGCTTCTATGGGCAGGATGGAGCATGCTTTGGAAGAAGCTGGCTACAACGTTGCCAATGTCAATTATCCATCTCGTGACCTTAACATTCAGGAGCTGGCGCCCATCGCCATAGAACAGGGCCTGTCAGGATGTCCGGAAAACAACGATATCCATTTCGTTACTCATTCACTGGGTGGCATCCTGCTCCGATACTATCTGGCACATCACACAATACCGCAACTGGGCAGAGTCGTCATGCTGGCGCCGCCTAACAAAGGCAGCCAGGTCGTCGACAGACTCAAGGATATGCCGTTATTCAAGGCAGTCAATGGCCCGGCGGGCTTACAGTTGGGTACCGGTGGAAACAGTATTCCGGCAGCTTTGGGACCTGTTGATTTTGAAACAGGCGTTATCGCGGGTACAAAAACGGTCAATCCGATATTGTCCCGGTTTTTACCCAACCCTGACGATGGTAAGGTGTCCGTAGACAACACAAAAGTAGACGGTATGACTGACTTTATTACCGTGCCGCATTCTCATCCTTTTATCATGCGGGCGCCGGTTGTCATCGAACAGACAATCACGTTTATTCAGACCGGACGGTTTAGTCAATCACCATGAACACCCATCACGACTGAATTGTGTGCGCCGGTCACTCCCAGACCTTCTCCCACTGTCCACTCTCAACCGACCGGTACATCGCGAGCGCAGTACGTAATTCCCCCAGTGAGTATTCCGGTGAGGCGGCCAGCGTTTTACCCCGCAATACCGCATCGGCAAAATCCTGGAGTTCAGTGCCAAAACTGTCGACTCTGCCTTGCATGACCTCCATGATGGATTCACCCTCGGGATGATCAGCGTTATACAGCATCAACCGACCTGTACGACCATTCTCGATCACCAGCGCACCGTCACTGCCTGTTATCCTGAATGATTCCATCGGTCCAACATTGGCCGGGCTTATTAACGCATCGAAAGTAGCCGCAACGCCACTTTCAAATTTAAAAATAGCGTGGGCCATGGACTCACCCTCCATATTGGGGACATGACGGGAAGTGACGGCTATTGCCTCATCAATTTCTCCCAACCAGATTCTGAGCGGTCGTATCCAGTGAGTCCCACCATCAATACTGATGCCACCACCTGATTTCTCAAGACTGAATCGCCAGGGAACCGGACCGTATGGATTTACAAGTAATGGATCAAAAAAATTTGCTCTGGCGGAAACGACGTCACCAATGGAGCCCTCTTCAATCAACGCTTTGGCCTTGATGACATCAGGCCAGTACTGGGACTGCTCGGCAATCATGAACACCGTGCCTGCTTTTTTAGCGGCTGAAAGGATACGGTTGCAACTTGCCACATCAGGCGCCATCGGTTTCTCCAGCACCACATGCTTGCCCGCCATGAAACATTCCTCGGCATATTGCATATGCAGATCATGCGGCAACATCAGATCAACCGCGTCAAAGTCACCTTTACTCAGTGCTTCGGTCAATGATGTAAAGGGTTCTCCACCGGTCCTCTCCGCCATCTCCCTGACACGGCCTTCATGGTTGTCAATCACTGCGGTAACATCGATATCAGTTGCTACATATAGAATCCCACGCCAGTGTGCACGGGCAATACCCCCGCAACCAACCAGTGCCATTTTTACCCGATCAGCCATTTGAATTTTCCATATCGCGCCAGTAATTAACCACGACCAATAAAGGGCATGGTTGATGCCATGATGGTCATGAATTGAATATTTGATGCCAACGGCAGATTCGACATCTGCACTACTGCCTGGGCAACATGCTCGACATCCATCGTGGGTTCTTCCCTGCGGGACCCATCTGCCTGAGGCACACCATTTTGCATGCGCGCTGTCATATCGGTCAGAGCATTGCCGATATCAATCTGACCACACACGATGTTGTACTTGCGGCCATCCAGGGAAGTCGACCGGGTCAGGCCGGTAATGGCATGTTTAGTCGAGGTATAGGGTGAAGAATTCGGCCTGGGAACATGAGCGGATATGGAACCGTTATTAATGATGCGACCACCCATGGGAGTTTGTGCTTTCATGACTCGGAATGCCTGTTGCGTACACAAAAAAGCACCCGTCAGGTTGACATCTACCACTCGCCGCCACTGTGCAATGGTCAAATCTTCCAGAGGAACTGGCGGCGCGCCCGTTCCGGCATTGTTGAACAACACATCGACCCGACCAAATTTTTTAGTTGTTCCGGCGAACAGTTCAGAAACGGATTCCGGGTCGCTGACATCCGTGACAACCGCCAGTACCCGGTCTCCGGCGCCGGACTGGCTGACAACTTCATCCAGCTTTTCCTGACGTCTCCCGGCGAGGGTGACCGAGTATCCTTCCTGCAACAGGGCAAGGGCGCTGTGTTTACCAATTCCCGTTCCACCACCCGTGATGATGGCGACTTTGTTCTCATTCATTATCCAGATTCCATTTCAATTATTCACAGGGTGCATGATAGCAGGTGGCGACAACCACTCAGGCGCCACCGCCACGGGTGCATCGAGCGTGTGTAAAAATGCTTCCAACTGGTCAAGTTCACGTAGCGTCAGATTGAGTGGTTTAGCCTCATTGTGACCAATGATGGCCAGTGGGGCTTCTTTGTAATGATCCAGCACATCTGCAAGTGTCGCCAGCTGACCCTTGTGCATATAGGGCGCAGTGCCTTCCAGATTTCTCAGCGAAGGCGTTCGCATCGTGCCAATCAGGTCCGACCCGGTGCGAGCAAAGCGCAGTTCTGCACAGTGATCGTTAGAGGCCGAATAAACACCCACACAGTTGAACAGATCGGAACTCGCCTCCCGGACCCCTTGAACACGACCTTTATCGGGAATCTCACCCGGCGAAGTTGCGGTGCCGGTATTGTGAAATTCGTTATTGGTAAAGAGTGGTCCGTTGTGACACTGGATACAGTTCGCCTTTCCAATAAAGAGACGTAAACCTGCAATTTCGTCATGGTTGAGTATTTCAGATCGATTGCCAGACTGAATAGCATCAACATAGTCATCAAATCTTGACTGTCCCGGTACCAATAAACGCTCATAAGCCGCTATGGATTTGCCGATATTGGCAAAAATCCGATTCACTATGTCCCTGTCTGATGCAGCCATACCTTGCCAGGCTGCATTCCACTCAGTGTCTGCAAC
Source organism: Gammaproteobacteria bacterium (assembly GCA_026713185.1). Taxonomy (GTDB): domain Bacteria; phylum Pseudomonadota; class Gammaproteobacteria; order Pseudomonadales; family Azotimanducaceae; genus UBA7455. Next base: position 31,226 of record JAPOOX010000179.1, on the reverse strand, counting down.
AGGTCCGGCATTGTCGGGAAATCGACTGCGGTCCGACAGATCCGGGAAAGTATCGAAGAGTACCTCGTAGGCATCTTTATAAGTCTGCACTGTGCCTACCAGACGTGCGACAAACATCCGGTTTGCGCCCAGTTCCAATGGGTGCTCCAGAGGTGCGAGGGCCTGTGACCACTGGCTGTCTTTACGTCCATCCCAGTATTGCCACGGGCTGTATGCACCACCAATAATACTGAGAGTGTTGCGTTGCGTTTGTCCAATGGCAATTCCCCTGACCAGACCATCTGTAAATCGTTTATCCGGTTGATGGCAGGAGGCGCAGGAAAAAGCCCCGTTGATGCTCAGTCTCTTATCAAAGAAAAGCTGGTGACCCAACCTTGCGGCGCCAGGATCATCCGCAACTTTATTGGTTGTATCATCGGGCAACGGGTCAAGGTTACCTATCCATAATGACTGGATGATATCCATTTCCACCCGGGTCCATTGCGGGAGATGCGGCAGTTGAAAATAAATCCAGACGACAGTTATTGCCAGCACCAGCGTTCCGAATAAATGACCGATCTTCACTACAATTCCAGTGATATGGTGACGACATCTTGCATGTTGTCTGCCTGAATGGTGATTTTCAGTTCCCATAGGCCCTGCATATGGAATCGCAGCCCTTCGACACGATAACGACCATCCCCCAGGTTCTCTGTCACCTGGGGATCTGTAGGTAGTCCATGGTCATGGTCAGGCATACCACCATCGAAAGAGATTTCTGCTTTGGATACAGGTACGCCATCCAGTGTCTGTACCTGAATAATCCATTGATGGATCTGATTGATGACAATCGGTTTCAGCTTGCTTTCAAATGACACCTGAAAACGATCAGATGTCCAGAAGCCATCAGGAGTCGTAGATTGACTCGCCACAGCATGGCAGGACAGCACCAGTAACAGAATAAATGGGGTCGGTGTAAAATTACTCACTCTGTTCCCGCCGTCTGTCGTACCAGATAAATAATAGAAAAGCAGCGATCAGGACAGCAAAGTAAGGCCAGTAGCCAACGCCCGTAAATCCTGCCTCAAAAGGAAATACCGCGGTATAGACTGCATCATCCAGAGAGGCAGTCACGATACCGACATACCACCCTGGCGCCATAAAGTTAACTACCACACTGTATACGTCGGGTTCGATTGATGGTGGCTGGTAAAATACCGTTGCTGATTCCAGATCATCAATCCCGGCAATATGCTCCTCCCTGACGAATTTCTCCAGGCCTGTAACATCCCGAATAATACGAAAATCGATCATCATGCTGCTCAGTTGTTCATTACCGTATTCCATAATGAACAGGCTCTCTGTCACCGCAGGCAGATCTTCACAGAATTCCTTTCGCTGATGGGTTCGAGGCAGATAAACTTTGAAATGAGCCTTTAGATAACCAATTTCAACTTCACAGATATCCTCGCCCGCAATAACACTGCCGTGAGCTGCAACGTCATGAGGTAAAAAAATGATAACGCACCAGAGAATATGCTGAGACAATCGGGTCATGCGCCCATTGTAAAGGGAAAGGCAGTCTGTGTAATGTCAAAGAATCCTGGATATTGAAAGCAAAATTGATGTAGATCACAGGCTCCGGTAAAATACACCTTTCACTGCAGGCTGCTTCAAGTAAAAAGTCCGAATACACGTTTGGTTTCCAATAAACGAATCAGCCACCATCAAGAATTATCAACTCAAGGATAGAAATGAAACAGACTACACTACTGGCTCTGGCCATAGTCACCCTGACGATTACTTCGCCAATCCAGGCTGATCAAGCGGCGTATGCGATTTGTATCGCCTGCCATGGTGCGAACGGTGAAGGTAATGTCGCGCTCAACTCACCTGCGATCGCGGGCCAGGAAGCCTGGTACGTGGAAACACAATTGAAGAATTTTAAATCAGGTGTTCGGGGTTCACACAAGGACGATATATATGGCCAGCAAATGGCGCCAATGGCGTTAGTACTGGCGGACGATGCGGCAGTGAGCAGTATTGCTGCTTACATTTCGGAAATGCCGCCCGTTGACATTCCCAATACTATCGAAGGTAACGTCGAAGCCGGCAAAGCGCTCTACATTGTCTGCTCGGCCTGTCATGGTGCAGACGGCAAAGGTCTGCAGGCCATGAATTCGCCAAATCTCCTCATCCAGCAAGACTGGTACGTGGCGCGGCAATTGAAGAATTTCAAATCGGGTATACGGGGAACAGACCCAGCGGATACTTTCGGGCTGCAAATGCAACCGATGGCCATTACCCTGACAAGCGATCAGGCAGTGAATGATCTGGTTGCCTACCTTAACTCCCTGCGATGATCCCGGATTCAGACGAGATGGTCTACCAGTAAAACCACAAACAACAGCATCAGATAGATGATCGAGTACCTGAAAGTCTGAATCGCAGCGTTTTTGCGGTCCAGCAGCAACCTGATTGCGTAGAAAATAAAAACAGCACCCAGTACAACAGCGCCCACCAGGTAGCTCAAACCGCTCATTCCTATGAAATATGGGAAAACACTCATGATCGTCAGCGCCATGGTGTATCCCAGTATATAGACCCGTGTGGTCTTCTCTCCGTGAGTCACAGGGAGCATGGGGTATTCCACTTTTTTGTATTCCTCGATGCGGTCCAGAGCTAACGCCCAGAAGTGTGGTGGGGTCCAGGTGAAAATAATCATGACAAGGAGAATGCCGCCAGGTTCTATCTGATTCGTGACAGCTGTCCAGCCAAACAATGGAGGAGCCGCGCCAAACAGACCACCAATAACAATATTCTGTGGCGTTGAGGGCTTTAGATATATTGAATAAATAAGCCCATATCCGATCCAGGAGGCAAGATTTAACCAGGCCGTGAGCGGGTTAACCAGAAATACCAGGACTGTCATTCCCAGGATACCGGTAATCGCTGCGAACAGGATACCGGCGCTAGCGGAAATTCGACCTTGAACGATAGGCCGGCCTGCTGTCCGTGACATTCTGGCGTCAACCTGAACATCAACAATGTGGTTCACGCTGGCGGCGGAACCCGCGACCAGTGCGACACCGAGATTGGTATAGAAAAGCAGGTCCAGAGGAACCATGGAGGACGAAGCCAGAAACATGCCGACGGTGGTGCACAGCAGCATCAAGGCGACGACCCTTGGTTTACACAGCTCCAGATAGTCCTGCCAGAACTGACCTGGCAGGGTTAGTTGACCATCATGACCAGACATTGTTTACTCTGCTGGATTCAGGATGAGAAAAAGCTCAGACGGCTTCCAAACGTGTACTCACCCTCGACTACCATCAGACCAATCAAAACCAGTATAACCAGCGGTGGCGTCAGTATAGCGCAGGCAAGCGACATCCTTTCCCATGTCATGTGCATGAAAATGGCGACAATAAAACCCGCCTTCAGGAACATGAAAACAAGGATAAGCGACCAGCGCAACATTCCCTGGTAACCAATATAGTCAACCATATAGGACAATGTACTCAGTACAAACAACAGAAACCAGATCCACAGATATATCTTGATCGGATGTTGCTGACCCTCTGCTTCCGACATATTATTTCCTCACCAAAGATAAAAGAACGCAAAAATAAATACCCAAACAAGGTCTACAAAGTGCCAGTAGAGACCCGCGATTTCTACCGCTTCGTAGTTATTCGACCTGTCGTAGTCTCCACGACCGACCTTGATGGCTATATAAGTTAAATAAATGACACCGGCACTGACGTGTAATCCATGAAATCCGGTAATCATGAAGAAAGAGGCGCCGAATTGAGCAGCCCCCATAGGATTACCCCAGGGTCTGACACCTTCTTCCACAATGAGTTTGGTCCACTCAAATGCCTGCATGCCAACGAATGAGGCGCCAAACAGGGCTGTAGCACCCATCAGCCAGACCACCGCTTTTCGATTCCTGCGATAACCAAAGTTCACCGCCATCGCCATCGTGCCGCTGCTGCTGATCAGGATAAATGTCATGATGGCAATCAGAAGCAATGGAATGTGATGTCCAAAAAGCGTCAGTGCGAACACTTCACTGGGATTGGGCCACGGAACAGTGGTGGTAATCCGTACCTTCATGTAGGAGGTCAGAAAGATGGAAAAAATAAATGTATCGCTTAACAGAAATATCCACATCATCGCCTTGCCCCAGGGCGCGTGGAAAGTCTGCTTGTCCGAAGTCCAGTCCTGCGTAAAGCCGGACACACCTTCTTCTAGTTCAGCAGGGCTTGATACTGCGTTGTCACTCATGTTGTTGGATCCTGTTTATGTGGATAGAAGTAAAGCAAATATCACCATCCAGATGACCAGCAGAAAATGCCAGTAAGTACGGCATAACTGCACACTAATCTTTGCCTGTTCAATTTCAACGCCGGTAAACACCCTCAGCATTGCGCCGAACCAGACCCATAGACCACCCAGAAGGTGTATTCCATGCAACCCGGTGAACAGATAGAAAAACGCATTGGCTGGATTGGATTGAAGGTAGTAACCCTCAATGACCAGTTGCTGCCAGGCCATAAATTGGCCAATGATAAAAAAAACCGTGAAGCCCCCGGTAGCCAGCAACATCAACTTGACGGTATTGATCTTGTCCGAACGACTGCACCAGTGAATTGAAACGCTGGCGAGTATCAGCAGCACAGTGTTGAACCAGAGAAGCCCCGGTTCCTGTACCGGATGCCAGTCGTTCAGTTCCATGCGCGTGAAGTACGCACTGACCAGAAGCGCAAATACGCTGGTAACAACCGCGAGGAAAACAGCCAGTCCCGTTCTCCTGGTGGGCAGAATGGTACCTATACTTTCCCGCAGGTCAGTCTCGGTGCCTTCAGTAGTCCAGGGCTTGTCCAGTATCTTCTCGTGCCAAAGCCACCAACCGGCAAACCCTACGGCTATAAAGATGAAAACGAGTATCGCTTCCATGTCAGATTACCACTTTCTCCCCGGGTGCTGGTGGTTGGTTTTGCGGAATAAAGTCCTTCTCCGCACCAGGGACGCTGTAATCGTATGCCCACCGGTAGACCCCGGGTAATTCCGGACCCCAGTTGCCGTGAATGGGAGGCGTTTCGGCTGTCTGCCATTCCAGCGTTGTTGCGCCCCAGGGATTGGGGTCAGCTTTTGGACCCTTGAACATACTCCAGATGATATTGACGAAAAAGAGAATCTGAACAACGGCGACAAACAGCGCCGCTACTGTGATCTGTGTATTCAGCGCCATTGCTGATTCAGGAATAAAGTCGATCCCTTCATAGGCAAAATATCGTCTGGGTACACCCAGGAAGCCGAGATAGTGCATGGGAAGATAGATTGCATAGGTTCCCAGGAAGGTAAGCCAGAAGTGCCACTTACCCATAGCACTGTTGAACATCCTGCCGGTCATCTTGGGATACCAGTGGTAGATAGCGCCGAACACAACAAGTATCGGTGAGACACCCATCACCATATGAAAGTGACCCACCACAAAATAGGTATCAGACAGCGGCAGATCAACAACCACGTTACCCAGGAAAATACCGGTAAGCCCACCGTGAACAAAGGTAAAAATAAAACCGATGGCAAACAACATGGGAACGGTAAGGTGAATATTCCCATGCCACAGGGTCAATACCCAGTTATAGACTTTTATTGCGGTCGGTACGGCAATGATCAGTGTGGTCGTGGCAAAAAAGAATCCGAAATATGGATTCATGCCACTGACATACATGTGGTGCGCCCAGACGACGAAGCTGAGGGCGCCAATAATGACGATGGCCCAAACCATCATGCGGTAACCAAATATATTTTTACGGGCATGGGTACTGAGCAGGTCGGATACCAGGCCAAATGCCGGCAAAGCAACAATATAGACTTCAGGATGCCCAAAAAACCAGAATAAATGTTGGAACAATATCGGACTGCCACCATCGTAACTGGTCTGTTCGCCCATGGAAACAATCGCCGGCATGAAGAAGCTGGTACCCAGCAACCGGTCCAGTGTCATCATGATGGCACTCACCAACAGTGCCGGGAAGGCGAGAAGCCCGAGTATGGTTGCGGTAAATATACCCCAGACGGATAACGGCAAACGTATCATCGTCATGCCGCGAGTACGAGCCTGGAGAACCGTGGTGACGTAATTCAGTCCACCCATGGTAAAGGCCACGATGAACACCGCCAGAGAAACCAGCATGAGAATGATTCCCCAGTCAGCACCAGGTGTGCCGTGCATGATTGCCTGAGGTGGATACAACGTCCAGCCAGCGCCTGTGGGACCGCCGGGGACGAAAAAGCTGGCCACAAGAATGATAACCGAGACCAGATATACCCAATAACTGAGCATGTTCATATAGGGAAAAACCATATCCCTGGCGCCAACCATCAACGGAATAAGGTAGTTACCAAAACCACCCAGAAAGAGCGCAGTCAGCAGGTAAATAACCATGATCATGCCGTGCATGGTCACATACTGGTAATACTCACTGGGGCTTATAATGGATAAGGTATCCGGAAATCCCAGTTGCAGACGCATCATTGCGGACAGGACCAAGGCAAGCACACCCACGGCGATTGCGGTGATTCCATACTGGATCGCAATAACCTTGTGATCCTGGCTCCAAACGTATTTGGTAATCCAGCTATGGGGATGGGAAATTACCTGTCCCCTGTCTGAGAGAGCGACGTAAGCCATTATTGACCCCTTTCTAGGTTTACCTGGGCCACTTTATCAGTGACCACCTGTGGAAATGTGTTGATGTAAGCTATGACATCATCCATATCTTTATCTGATCTCAACATCCTGGCCATACTGCCCATCTGTGGTCCAAACAGGTCATCCGGATGAGAACCCCTGACTCCGGTTTTGAAATTCTCCAGTTGTCGCCGGAGGTACCAATCTTCCTGACCGCTGAGTTTTGGTGAGTTGGTTGCATAGTTACCCTCACCGTTCATTCCATGGCAGGTACCACAGGTTACATAAAGTTTCCTGCCCCGTTCCACGTCACCCGATGTTGATTGCTCGCTGACATGCAAGGGCAGCGTCCCGATATAGGCACTGACATTCCGGATTGCTGCGTCGTCAGCCAGCACAGCTACCATGGGCGCCATCTGTTGGCCATATACATCGTCCTCGTGAGTACCACGGATACCATGTTTAAAGTTGTACAACTGACGTTCCAGGTACCAGTCTTCCTGACCGCTCAGCTTGGGAGAATTTAACGCCACTACACCTTCGCCATTCTGTCCATGGCAGGCTGCACAGACCGCATACAGAGGCTGCCCCGCAACGGCGTCACCTTTGGCGACTGCCTGTGTTTCCGCAAAGGTTACCTGCTCCGCCTGCCATGCATCAAAGTCCTCTTGTGTGTCGACTACCACTTTGCCGCGCATGGTGAAGTGGCCCAGACCACACAACTCTTCACAGAGGACAACATAGGTTCCTGCTCTAGTCGGTGTTAACCACAAATAGGATACCAGGCCCGGAACCAGATCCATTTTTACGCGAAATTCTGCAACGGCAAAGTTATGCAGTACGTCTTTTGATCGCAGCAATAATTTAACGGGTTTATCGATAGGAATGTGGACGACGTTACTGGTGATGATGAGATCGTCCTGACCATCAGGGTCATTTGGATTGACCCCTAATGGATTGTTGATGTTGACAAAAGAAGAATTAGAGGTTCCAAGCTTGTTGTCCTCTCCGGGAAGACGATATGTCCACCGCCATTGTTCACCAACGACTTCAAATTCCCAGGCATCTTCTGGTACATTGATGAAGTCGTTCCAGACCACAAGACCGGGCGCCAGCATCGCTGCAACGCCAATAGCCGTAACGATGGTCAGCCACAACTCAAGCCTGGGGTTCTCCGGCTCGTAGAGGGCGCGTTTGCTGTCAGGACCGCGATTTCGGAAACGGATGACGGCATAAGCCATAAACATATTGACGGCGATAAATACAGCGCCTGTTACCCAGAAAGTGATATCTACTGTCAGGTCAATCGTATCCCAATTGGATGCCAGAGGCGTAAACCACCAGGGACTGAGGAGGTGAAACGCTACCGAAATGACTACCAATAGCATAAACACAATTGCAACAAGCATAATTTGTCCTCTCAGAACATATCTGTTTTTGGAGAGTGGTTGCTTCCTGTTATTTTACCGATATCAAATTATTCAGGGTAACAACCAGGGCAGGGTCAACCAAAAGGCGTAAATTATATTTTTAAGTTACCTAAAGTCAACATCAATCAGGCCAAAAAAGCGATATTCAGCGCTATTTTTATATCGTTCAACGATTGCATATTGTATCGTTCACCGATTGCGGTTTGTATCGTTCACCGATTGCGACTTCACTCACTTGCATTATAACACGATCAAGTCTGTTCATGAGTTTGTTCGGGTGGAAAAGATAGCTGCTATCGCCCTTTGAAATCAGGTTTACGTTTCTCAAGGAATGCACTGATTCCTTCGGCCTTGTCCTCTGTCTGTACCAAAGCCCCCTGGGCGAATTTCTCCATGGCCAGGGCGGCGGTCATACTGCCCTCCATCCCCTGGTGAATCATTGCTTTCATGAATTGTGGAACAAATGGCGCAAACGATGCCAGGTGTTCCGCCATCCGACTCACTTCCGGAATCAGTTCTTCGGCCGCAACGACTCTGGTGACCAACCCGATCTGAATCGCACGCTCCGCATTGACCGGATCACCCATCAGCATCATTTCCATTGCCCAGCCCCGGCCAACAATACGCGGTAACCGTGCGGTAGCTCCGCCGCCGGGAATGATTCCAAGTTTGCCCTCCGGTGTTGCAAAACGACTGGCTGGAGTACAGACCCGAAGGTCACAGCCAAGAGCGATCTCCAGTCCACCCCCCATGCAAATCCCGTCGATTGCAGCAATCGTCGGTTTGGGTGTTGCCTCCAGTTGATCGGCAAGTCCTTGCACAACAGGCTCCAGCGCCGTACGCAAATCACGATCTGCAACTTCGTTAAGATCGGACCCGGATGCAAATGCCCTGCCTCCGGCGCCTGTAATGGCAATGACGCGCACCTCGTTATCGCGGGCAGCCAGATCAACTGCCTGCTGCAATTCATCCAGAGTCTGCAGCGAAATCGCATTGTGCTTCTCCGGACGATTGATGGTAATCAAGGCCAGCGGTGCTGTTACCTCGTACAGAATACAGGTGGCGGACGTAAGGTATTGTCTGCTCATCAGGCAGTCAATACCGCAATGTCAGCTTTTGACACTCCGGCCAGCTGCGCCGATTGTGTGATCGTTTCCCAGGACTGATCATCAATCCGGATACCATTTGCCAGACGTTCGGCCATGGATTCGCGTTCCGGTTCTCCAGGCAGTCTTACTTTGTCAAAGCCTTTTGCGGGTTTTGAGGCATGCAACCAGTCCGACATGCCCTGTACCTCCCGCTGGAATCTCTCAAGACCTCCGAATAACGCCGGGTCAATGATTATCATCATCATATGATTGACCGTTGGTGATTTGTGTCTCTCCACATCCTGTATAGTCCACTCGCCGGCAAGCCCACCACCGAGAAGTTCACACATCAGCGCCAGACCGTAGCCTTTGTGTTTCCCAAAGGGACCCAGGGTCCCCCCGGAATTCATGACACCGGGGTCGTTGCTTGGCATTCCTTCGGCATCAAACAGACAATCATCAGGGACTGGAACACCTTTCAGGCCGGCAACACGAACCTTGCCATAGGCTATGGCACTCGTCGCCATGTCCAGCACAATGGGATCAGTTGCCGTGGGTACAACACAACAAAATGGGTTGGTCAGCATTCGTGCATCTCTACCTCCCCAGGGTGAAACATTAGGCGGGTGACCGACCACGTTGACGAAGTGTATGGATACCAGACCAGCCCGTGCACAACGTTCCCCGTAGGTTCCTATGCGTCCCAGATGGTAGTTATTGCGGGATCCAACACAGACAATGCCGGTATCCCTGACTCGATCAATACCCAGGTCAGTTGCCTGCCGGCCAACGACCTGCCCAAATCCCAGATTTCCATCCACCAGCAGAACCGCTCCCTTGTCCAGGATCAATTCGGCGTCAGCATTAATCTGTAGAATATCATGCAACGCACTGCGGACATAAGACGGGATCATCCCTACACCGTGGGAATCGTGGCCTTTCAGATTGGCTTCAACCAGGTGATCTGCGATTTCCTGTGCCCTGTCCTCTTCCGTACCCAGACTTATGAATATCTGCCTGGCAAACTCAGTCAGAGAATCCTTGTCAATCAACATAACACTTCCATAATCCTTGAGATATCGAGATGTAATAATCGCTTATTCAGGGTTTACTCACAAGGTACCGGAATCAGAACTGTGTATACTTCCTGCAATACATTGCAATCAGGAGAAGTAAATGAAACTCTATGACAGCACACTGGCCCCAAATCCACGCCGGGTACGAATATTCATGGCCGAGAAGGGAATCACCTGTGAAAACATTCAGGTAAACATCATGGAGGGTGAAAATCTCGATAGCGACTTCCTGTCCATTAATCCCCGGGGATTGCTACCTGCTCTGGTTCTGGATGATGGCACAGTGATAGACGAATCCGTGGCCATATGCCGGTATTTTGAAGAGACCTGTCCCGAACCTCCGCTCATGGGAACCGATGCAAAGTCGAAGGCACATATAGAGTCCCGCCAACGGCACATGGAATTTGACGGCTTGTCAGGCGCCGCTGAAGCCTTCCGAAATTCCTTCCCTGGTTTCTCATCCCGGGGGATGGGCGGCAATGTTGGTACGGTAAATGCCATTCCGGCGCTTGTAGATCGTGGCAAAAACAGCTTAAGCCGATTCTATCAATCTCTTGATGATCATCTGGGCAGTGCTGCATACGTTGCCGGTGATGAATTCAGCATTGCCGATATCACAGCACTCTGTGTGGTGGATTTTGCCACCTTTGCAGCCCGGGTTCCTGTCCCGGATGCATGTGAAAATGTGCAACGCTGGCATGCCGAGGTATCCGCGAGACCCAGCGCCAGCGCCTGACCCTTTTCTCAACGTAGTTCACCGCGTAAGGCAAGTACTTCTTCACGCAGAACTTCTGCCCTGGCATCATTAGGCGCCAGGGCATCTGAAATTGAAATCTGAATCCTTGACCAGAACCGGTTGGGATGACGGAATGCCCCCTTGCCGGAACGACTGAAAAAACTACCCCATAATCCACTCAGTGCCGCAGGTATCACTGGAACCGGTGTTTCAGATATGATCTTTTCAACTCCCGGTTTGAATTCACCCAGTTCACCGTCCGGGCTTAAACGTCCCTCAGGGAACAGGCAGATCAGATCACCTGCTCCCAGCGCTTCACGAATCTCGCTGAATGCCCTCTCGTAGGCTTCCTGATCTTCCTCTCTTCGCGTGATGGGAATCGCACGCCCTACTCTGAAGACAAAATTAAGGACCGGCAGGTCATATATCGGTTTATACATCACAAAACGAATGGGGCGTCGTACAGCGCCCGCAAGCAGCATTGCGTCCATGTAACTGACATGATTACAGACGATCACCGCCGCACCACGGTCCGGTATCCTGTCAAGACCCTGGTGTTTCACACGATACATCCCATGACTGATGATCCATACGAGAAAGCGCATGGTGAACTCAGGCACATTCCTGAAGATATAAATTGCAACGGCTGCATTCAACACCGACATCAGCAGGAAAAGTGACGGAATCGACCAGTCGAGCACAGTAAGCCAGACAATAGCGATACAGGCGCCGGTAACCATGAACAGGGAATTGAGAATATTATTTGCAGCGATGACCCGTGCCCGGCGGTCTTGTGGCGTTCTGGACTGGATCAGTGCCTGTAACGGGACTACAAACATCCCGCTGAACATTCCCATCAGTCCCAGATCAAATAACAATCGGTAAGTCCCTTGTGCAGTGAGAAACTCAATTACACCTCTTGGGGAATCAGCGTCAATCGCGTTGATTGCCCAATAGGCATCGAATCCGAAAAGACTCACGCCAAAAGCCCCGACAGGTACCAGTCCAATTTCAATTTTGCGTCCGGATAGGCGTTCACAGGCCAATGAACCCACTGCAATGGCAATCGTAAAGACGGCCAGAATCAGTGTAACAACGTATGCGGTTCCATTGAGATATGTGTTGGTAAGATTGGCGATTTGCGAGATATACACGGACCCGACCAGCCAGAACCAGGACACCCCGAGCACCGATTGAAATACTGATTTTTTCTCGGCGGCATACCTGATGAGAGAAACGGTTTCCCTGAAAGGATTCCAGTCGGGACGGTCAGTGAATCCGGGGGCTGCTTCCGGAATACGCAAACTCGACAGGAACCCGGCGATAGCGACACCCGTCACCATAACGGACAACCCGATGCTGACACCTTTCATACCGGCTATGACGCCACCCATGATGGTACCCAGAAGAATGGCAACAAAGGTTCCCATCTCGATGACGCCATTACCTCCGACGAGTTCAGTTTCGTGCAGATGCTGTGGCAGTATGGAGAATTTTAGCGGACCAAAAAATGTCGACTGTACACCCAGGAGAAACAGTACTGCCAGCAGAGCAAAAATATTTTGAGTGTACAGAGCCGTTACAGCGAGCATGGCAATGACAATTTCCGCCAGTTTTATCTTGCGAATCAGGCTGGATTTTTCAAACCGGTCTGCCATTGTTCCTGCGGTTGCCGAGAACAGAAAGAATGGCAGAACGAACAGTGCCGCAGCGGCGTTAACCACAAGATCAATATCTTCATCAGCGATGATTGAACCGTACACCAGCATCAGGATCAGTGCCTGTTTATAAACGTTGTCGTTAAAGGCGCCCAGGAACTGGGTTATGAATAGCGGGCAGAGGCGGCGGGTCTTCAGTAATCCAAATTGTGATGTTCCACTCACACCAGTCACTCCGTCAAGATCGTTTCACGCCTGACCAGGGACATGCCCCATCAGGAATTTAGGCAGGTTGCTGTCATTGCTGCCATTCTGTACTCTTCCAGGTCATTGATGCAAGTCAGCATACTCATCAAACAGGAACGGCGCCAATGTTGAAATTCAAGGAATATCCATTATGTTAAAAGCCATCCAACTGGGCAGGAACTGCGGGCTCAAAGTTTCCGAACTGTGCCTTGGAACCATGAATTTCGGTATCCCCGGCAGGGGACATCAGGGAGACTGGACTCTGGGAATTGATGATGCCCGTCCAATCTTCAAGGCAGCTATAGACCATGGTCTGTTCTACTTCGATTGTGCGGACACCTATGGCTCAGGCGCCTGTGAGCAAGTCGTCGGCTCTCTATTGAACGAACTGCTGCCAAGAGAGGAGTATGTACTTGCAACCAAAGTGGCTATGCCGATGGGCGCCGGCGCCAATCAGGGCGGTCTGTCCCGCAAGCACATCATGGAAGGTGTCGACGCCAGTCTGAAAAGACTGGGGCATGACTACATAGATCATCTCGTGATTCATCGTCATCCCCATGGCGTTCCGGCGCATTCGGCAGTCCCGGTAGAGGAGACCCTGGAAGCGTTGAACGATGTAGTCAAGGCAGGCAAGGTCCTGTATCTCGGTGCTTCATCCATGTTTGCCTGGCAATTTACAGAACTGCAAATGACCGCGGAAATCCACGGCTGGACCAGATTCATTTCGATGCAGAATCACTACAACCTGATTTACCGGGAGGAAGAACGGGAAATGAATCCCTACTGCCATAAAACCGGCGTTGCATTAACGCCATGGTCACCTCTGGCAAGAGGCATTCTGGCCGGTTCTTACAAAGGCGGGTTTGATGAAGGCTCCACCAACCGGTCCCAGGGCCGTGACCGGAGACGAACAGAAAGACTGTACCGGGGTGAAATGGACTTTCAAATTGCCGACCGGGTATTGGAAATTGCAGATAAATATGGCAAATCACCGGCACAGATATCACTGGCATGGATGCTGGGCAAGCCCGAAATCTATTCTCCCATAGTGGGTGTGTCCAGAATATCCCAGCTTGATGATCTTGTGGGCGCCACGGAATTCACCCTGCAGGAAGACGATGTCACCTATCTGGAAGAACTTTACAAACCCGTCGACAACCTGTTGTCTATTGGAACCTCATAGTCAGTAGAACAGGCAGGTCGCCCTTAATTCAATGCTATACCGGCTGGGTTCACCTTCCTTCACGGAGGGATCACGGAAGGCGGAGTGCGGTGTCCAGAATGTCTCTCCCCGATCAACGCACTGGCTGTCAAAAGTTCTGAATACAACAACCTCGTCGATGTTCATCTCCGGAAAAACATACCAGTCGTGGGAATGACCCCTTGGTGCAGTGATGCTGAATGCATCAAAGTCGAAGCCACCGCCAGCATAGTTATTGACAGGGAATGATCGCAAGTCTTCTCTGGGAACCGTTGTAGCATCACAGAACGCCAATGGCATATCCATCTTTGCCGGGCCGACATTACGCCAGAATTGCAGAATCAACATCCGTTTCGCGGCGCTGACGTCTGCCGCTGTTATCCCGGCTTTTTTGAGCCCAATGTGGGGATTATTATCGGTTGATGAAGCATTATCAGTTGAAGGGTCCTGTTCAGAATAAAATCGGAGCATCCGATCACCGTAGGTTTCGGTGAAGTCGGAATGTACCAGTGAAATTGGCCCAAGGTCATGGTGAATCCCGGCCTGTTCCGGATTTCGGCTGATATGACCCCCCACTATCGCATACTTGCAACCGGTCAGTTCCCGGGCGAAAACTGAAATTTCATCGTAGTGCAGGTCTTGAATCTGCTGGTCATCATTCCAGTCAGTGACTAACGAACGATGGTTCATTAATTCAAAGCCACACTGTCTCCATCCCGGATTGGAAAATTGACGACCATTGAGGACATCCACCTCAACTCGCTGGGGACCCATGGTACCCGTATAGTTAAATCCCGCTTTACAGAAGATCTCTGCCCTGGATTGCGGCACTAGAACACCATGCGACCAAGGCTCTCGGCAACACAGGCGGGTTTTTCCTGACCCTGAACCTCTACTACCAGTTCATTCATGGTTTCAATCATCCCGCCTTTGATCTCAACCCGTTTCAGTGTACCGGTTGTTCGAATCCTGGCTCCGGCGGGTACAGGTGAGGGAAATCTGACCCTGTCGAAGCCATAGTTGATACTGAGTTTTCGACCTTCAATTGCCATGCCTTTATTGGCAGCCTGGGCAGCTGCCGGCAAGTGGCTCATAACTGACAACGTCAGGTGACCGTGGGCGATAGGCGCGCCAAAAGGACCTGCCTTTGCCCGCTCGACATCTACGTGTATCCACTGATGATCCATGGTGACATCAGCGAAATCGTTGATTCTATCCTGGGTAACCTCAAACCAGTCGGTCCGGGATGTTTGCTCACCAATTCGTGAGGTCAATATTTCGTATGCTTTCTGCAGTGCTTCATCCGACATGCCAATTCCTTATTCAAATAAAGCGCAACTGTACCACAGCTGAATTTCAAAATGGGACTGCCCGCTCTGCTTTGTACACCTCTCTCAAGATGTCCCGCCATTGCTGATACTTTACTTGCAGCGTACCCTCAAGGTGAATGACCATGCCTTCTATGCTGGCCGCTACCGGTGTTACTTCCGTGTCGAATGATTCGGTCATCTGGCGCAATGCGTCGCTGTTCAGCCTGGATTCCCTGTAATTATCATAAACCTCTTCAAGCATTGCCCAGGATCGGGTTTTCCGGGTCCCGTCACTCTCCAGTATTTCGTTACCCAGAATCAATTCATGACTGTAGCTGCGCCAATAGGTATAGGTCTGGCCAACTTCGTTAAAAAAACGCTCGTACGCCGAATCCACGGTATCTGTAAAATTGTATTCAGACTCCCGAATCCGCTTGACTCGCACAAACATGGAATTGTCCCTGGCAGGCAGGCTCAGCAGCCGCAACTGGCCATCTTCCGTATGTTCCAGGAATCGGCTGAATTCATCAGACAGCGCCGCTGCATACCGTAACATGGATATGTCCAGTAAACGCTCCAATACAGTATTCGTGATCCTGGCTCGAATCTCGTTCAGATCGTTAGAGACCAGATTATACAAGTCCTGGAACGGATCCTTGAGGTAGTCCAGTTGACTTCGATGGACCTGTTCAAGCGAATAATCGGTATATGTCCGGTCAAGCCAGACTGTCCCTTCGCTGTCACGGGCAGTGATATGCAGAGATAGTTCTATGCCGTCCGAGTTGATAATCCTGCCGGTGATCTGCAGTTCTGCCGAAGGGTCTTCGTCCGGTAGTACCCTGACTGCACCCCAGCCACCGGACTCATCCATCGTCCGCTTGAGCAAAACCGGAAAATACGCCGCTTCCGCATTACGCAGCGGCGCCGATACTTTCAGGTCACCAGATGTTCCAGGGTCAAAAACCTTCACAGAGACATTAAGCGCCGGGCCGCCATGTTCAGCCTGCACCAGAGGTGCAGTGATGGGTGTGCGGTCCGGTAATGGTTCCTGTACCGGTGCGGTGGCACATCCGGCTGACATCAGAATGAATGCCATCAGATTGAACCTTGACATCATTCAGTCGATCCCAAATTGCACACAGTCAACTGCGGCATCAATCAGGTGACCCCATCGTGCATGTTTTGAGCGTTGCCAGCTTGAACTCACAGTCATAAGTACTTTCTACAGGTTCAAACGGTGTATAGGCCCTGTTCAGGGTAAATGGCGGTCCAGCCTTACGATAAAACAAGGTTGTAGCAACATTGAGTATTTGCCTGTTCTTGCCGAGGCTGAGAACATGGCGAACATCAAGTCCTTCAGGAAGCATGATGTCGAATACCAGTTGATCACCATGCCAGTAACAACGTTCGGCACCCAGACTGCTGACCCTGGATGATTGTTCCATGAAGTTGCAGACCAGAGAAAAATCCTCATCACGATCAATGACAATCCGTGTCTCCGACTGACTGATTCTGAACACACTGGATTTGGAAATTTTTTCCGCGAGAGTACCGATGGCGATCACTCCCTGAGTCCTGCTACGCCTTGGGTCTTCGTTCATTAAAACCATTGGACCGATCAGATTTCCAAAATGCCTCATTTCCCGTTCCTGTTCCTGTTGATACTGTCTCCTCTCTTCGATCAGTGCTTCCAGGTATTTCGCGCGGATTTTCAAGTCAGCCCGATCACTGCGCCGATAATCCATCTCCCATAAACCCGAAAAATCGACCTTTGGCCGCACGATTTCCTGTGATGAAATGACTTTTGATGGCACAGATGCAGATGTGTCCACAGGTACAGGTGAACTGCTGCACCCCGTAAGCAGGAAGGTTAGAACTGTCTGAAAGATCAATATTCTTTTCATAACATTGTAATAGCTATTCGTTCCGGGGACGGCACCGGGTATTTTCCAGTGGCCACCGTCGTTCTGTCTGAACGTGTAAAAGCATACATCGATTGTCAACCAGTATCAGTCTGAAATGATCTGGAAATGCCATACTTCGATCATCCAGCAATTGGCCTGAATTGGACCGATGCTGTTTCCGTTCAATGATCAGCAGATCAGTTTCGGTCAAAGCGTCCCTCGCCATGAGGATGTGTTCCCGGGACAGTGCCTTACTGACTACCCTTTGCAGGTCAGCCTGACTTTCCGTGGAGGGAGACACAACGATTGCCGGTACATCACTGGGTCCGGATGCACAGGCAGACAACAGCAGAGGCAGTATCAGCAACCGCTTTATGGTGATGCCATCATATTGTTTAGCCACACTGGTTTGACCACCTTTCCTTTAATCTGATTCATGTTATTCAATGAAGTCTCAGGCATGGATTCCCGGCAACTGTCATGTTCCCGATAATACAGTGCATTTGATAATCTGGCTTCCGTTGTATCGCCCAATGGGCGGGTAAAGTCATCCTCTACACTGCAACCCTCAAGCAGCGCACCTGCTACTGCATCGGTATCCGATGTCGGTGAAAAACCATCGGAATAATCACCGAACCCGCCGGCGTTTATGCTACGGAACTGCACCGTAAAGTAAGTTGTTCCACAGTTGTCCAGTGGATAGAATCCATAGGGTTTCCCACAGGTATTGGCGCCGATCTGGATAACGTCAACACCGATACCTGCCAGACCGTTCATAATGGCTTCGCTGGCAGAACAGGTTCCACCACCCGTCAGCACATATACCCTGGGTAAATTCAGCACCGGCAGCGGTGTACTTTCATCAACAGAGAATCCCTGGGCGGTGGTGTGGAAGAGTGTCGGCGATAATGCCGCCCCTGTCACCGGATTAAAAATGGCGTGTTTGTCATTGAATTGTAATTCGTCAAAAACCTGCCCTTCCGCCGTATGACCAGCGATCATATAAGCCAGTTCATTGGCAATATCCAGAAAACCACCACCGTTGTAGCGAATATCCAATACCAGATCACTGATACCCTCTTCCTTGAGAAAATTGACTGCATCGATCAACTGTCGTTCGGCGGTTGCAATGTGATCGTTGAACAGGATGTAGCCCACTTTTCCGGATGCCGTATCAATGGCGCCAATGTTCTGAACCGGCGTCGATCTGACCTCCTGGCTCACCAGAGTGACCGTTCTGGTTTCTTCCGAATCCGGATTCCGGATTACAAATGTATGCCTTTCTCCCGATGTTGACGGGAACAGCCCGAGATTCAAAGTATCCACGTCGCTGCTATTTTCCACATCGACGCCATCTATTTCCAGAATCTCCTCGCCTCTTACAAGGTTGGCTGTCAAACTGGTAGCCGGTGAATCAGGTTCCGTATATGCCACCAGGACCTCCCGCGGGGGCGTTCGTCTGATTAACACAAAAGTCACCCCGTACCCGACAGCGACCCCGGATTGTGATAACTGTTCCCATTCTTCAGTGTCAATGGTGAAGTGGAATCTATCCTTGGAATTACCCGATGGCGTTAACTCAAATGTACGCATGAGATCAAAATATTCCAATGCATCATCAATAGTGCCGGGATCGACATCCACAATTTCGCTGTACCACAGATAGAGGTCATTGCTGATGGACCTCAGCCAGTTGTTTTCATCGGTGACAGTTCCCTGAACATCAGGGAAATTGCCCATTCTCGGTGATTCACACATCGCCCGGAAATTCGATGCAGGTTGAAAAACGTCCTTTACCCACCCGGCGCCGCTGCCTTCACCACCCTGATTACCTGACCCGGCCGGTCCTCTGCCACCTGTAGTGACTGACGATGAACCACCCCCTCCGCAGTCAACCAGTGTGCACACAGCCATTACAATGATTGCAAATTGTATGAACCGGTTCTTCAACATCGCACCATCATCACTTTCTGAAACACCACAGGCTGTCGTCATTCACCTTGTTGTATCAACAAGGTATGATACTGTTCCCACATTCAGATCACTGACAGATTCTAGCACCCATCCCACTAAATGTTGAAAACACCAAACTGTCCGGTCAGATGATTAAATTTTGTTTACTTCTGTTATTGCTGATTTCGGGTACCTGCACAGCTGCAGATGACCCTCTGCAATTAAAACAAAAAGGTGTTCTCCTGCGTCTGCAAGGTGATTATGCCGGCGCCATTGGTATCAGAGATCAACTCGTTGAACGCTACCCTTCCTCTGCCATCGGTTACGTCTTCAGCCTCAACACCCTTGTCAGTCAGTTGGCCTGGGATGAAAGCGTGACTCGTTATGATGCACAGATCAGGGCAGATGCCGAATCCGCTTTTGACATCTGCGAGCCAGCCATGATCCGGAATCCATCCGATTACCAGGGCTACTATGATTGTGGACAGGCACACTTTGCGATGTCATATCTTTCCGCCCTCAGAGGTCGTTACTACCGGGCCGGACGACATGTCAATCTTACTATCAAGCTTCTGGAGAAAACCCTTGAGCTGAATCCGGAACTGGTCGATGCAAAGATGCATCTTGGCATCTGTTACTATCGTGCCGACAATCTGCCTGTCTACCTCAGAGCAGTGTCCTGGTTTGTCTGGTTCATACCCCAGGGCAACTCCAGCAAGAGTTTGCCCTATCTGGAGCAAGTGATCGCCAGTGGCGATTTATTTCGTGAAACTGCCAAATACATCTATGCGGACATCCTGACAGAACAGGGACTTGAAGGAATACGGGAAGCAACGGCAATCATAGAAAAACTAACAATAGCCTATCCAGGCAACCGCAGGTTCCGAATGCGTTATATCACCCTGTTATCCAGACAGGGATTGAGTGAGGAGACCATCATTGCAGGTAATGAATTTCTACGGGACAGCAAGCAGTTTGACTTTAATCTTTTTGACATCAACACGGTCAGATTCTGGATCACCCGCGCCCACATGAGTCTGAACAACTTCAAAGAAGCGCAAGACACATTCAAGATCATTAACGATCAGTTGAATGATGGCAGCATTCCGGTCTCCTGTCAGTTTCTGCTGACAAAGGCACAACTGCTGGATCTGGCTGGACAACGCGAAGAAGCAAAATCTGTCTATCTGGGAATTCTGGAGAAAGATGTCAGCCCCGAATGTTCGGAAGATATCAACATGGCGGCGGAAAGGGGCCTGAGTGAACCTTATACCGGGACAACGTTTATACCCGGTTAGAAAAAAGGGGTCAGGTCCATTTTTTCTTATATCAAATCGAAGACTCTGGCAGCGTTATCCCAGAAAATCTTGCGTTTGCTTTCTTCACTGATCTGCTGCTCTTCCAGGGCCTTGAAACCTGCCGGCCAGGTACCGTCAGGATGGGGGTAATCAGTATTAAAGGTAATGTAATCGTCGCCCACAAGTTCCACTACGGCAGGCAGTGTCATCTCATCACCCCGACACGCAACCAGAAAGTTTGACTTGAAGTATTCCGTTGGCCGTTTATTCAACAGCGGATGTTCAGCATTACCGGAAAAATCCCAATGCTGTTCCATGCGTTGCAACCAGTAAGGCAGCCAACCTGCATCTGCCTCAACATGCACGATCTTTAAACCGGGATGATTCTCGATCACGCCGTACCAGATCAGTGACATCATCGCCACCATCGCTTCAAAGGGATGGGCAATGATATGACCTGACGTATGCGTGTGCATGCGGTCACCAAAGGATGGCAGCCATGGAGAGCCGGAATCATGGATGCAGACAGGTTTGCCAAGGTCCTCCAGTACCGCCCAAACCAGCTCCAGTTCTTCATGATAGAAATTACGTCCCGCCACAGGATTCGGACGTAAATAGAAACAGGCAGCCCCTTTTTCACTGATTCGATTCGCCTCTTCAACAGCAAAATCCGGGAACTGCATGGGCAGCATCGCCGCCATCTTCAACTTGTCCGGCGCCTCGCTGCAGTATTCCAGGCTCCAGTCATTGTAAGCCTTGCAGCAGGCTGCAAGGAGTTCGGGATCTTTGAACGGCTTACCCAGTAATTGTCCACCCACCGTAGGGTAGATTACCTGGGCATCCACGCCCTCCTCCTCCATGTCAGCAAGACGACTTGCCGGATCAAACCCGCGCGCCTTTGCCGGCGCATACTTCTGCATGCCTGAATTGACTGCATTACGGAACTCCTGGGTGTCCATTGGATAATTACCATCCTGCCTGGTGATCGACTGCCCCTCCACCATCATGACATCACGACCCGTGCCCATATCAACAGGCGCTGGCGCCTGGTCGGCATATCGGTGATCTATATATTCTGCCCACATGCCCGGAGGTTCTATCTGATGGCAATCAGTATCCACAATCCGAAATCCGTTACGCATGAATTCTTCCAGCTTTCTTACTTTTCCAGAGGTACAAACTAAGGAAAAAAAGGGGTCAGGTCCATTTTTTAGGAAAAAAAATGGACCTGACCCCTTTTTTTCCTTTTTTCGACCCCTTTTTTCCCCTAATCTGATTCTGACCAGGCAGGTCGCACAGGAGATTGCATGAAAATTCTTATCATTCCCGGCTTGACACTGAAAGAAGTACCGGAGAAAGACCTGAATCGACTTCAGGAAATCGTCGGTAATAATGGCCAGGTTGTGATTACCGATCAACATGAAGCTCACCTCCATGCAGAAGACGCCGAAGTCATTCTGGGCTTTGTACCAAAATCGCTCTTCGTCGCCGCACACAGTTTGCGCTGGATTCAATCAATTTCTTCCGGTGTAGACATGTTTTTCTATCCCGAATTCGTAGACAGCGAGGTTATTTTGACCAGTGAAAAAGGACTGGTTGGTGAACATCTTGCTGATCATGCCTTTGGTCTGCTTCTGATGTTGACCCGGCAATTGGCGACAGCACTGAAGTATGGTTCCGACAGTTGGAATCACAGACCGGAAATGCGTTATCAGGAAATTGAACTCACCGGCAAAACCATGGGTATTTTCGGTTTTGGCAGTACGGGACGAGCCATTGCAAAGCGAGCCAATGCCTTCGGAATGCAGTGTATTGCGCTGGACCGGGACCCCGTTCCTGCATCACCGGAAGTCAGTGAAGTCTGGCCTTCAGACAGATTACCTGATTTGCTGGCGGCGTCTGATGTCGTCAGCATCTGTTGCCCCCTGACTAGAGAGACCAGGGGATTATTTGATGCCAACGCCTTCGATGGAATGAAAGACGGCGCCTATCTGCTGAACGTCACCCGTGGTGAAGTGATGGATGAACAGGCTCTGATAGACGCACTGAAATCGAATAAGCTCAGTGGCGCCGGACTGGACGTGGCGCCCCGGGAACCACTCCCCGCGGATTCGCCACTCTGGAGGATGTCCAATGTGGTCATGACACCACATACTGCCGGCGCCAGTCAGTTCAGAGCCCGCAGAAATCTTGATCGATTCATCAACAATGTGCAGAAATTCATGGCAGATGAACCACTCGAAGGCATCATTGACAAGTCCCTGGGATATTAAAAAATAAGAAAAGAAAAAGGGTCAGGTCCATTTTCTTTGCCCTTTACCCGCCTGCCACAGTTAGAAAGTATCCCGGCTATGATAACCTCACGCTACTGTCTTTGAGTAGAACATCTTTACGTGATTGTTTTGTGAATCCAACACAGCGCTTCATCCCGGGATCAACGATGTTATAGTGTGCTCTATTCTTAATCGGGCTACAGATTTTGTCACAAAGACTGGAAGGAAAGGTCGCCATCATCACCGGTGGCGCGTCAGGTATCGGGCTGGCAACAGTACGTCGATTTCTGGAAGAAGGCGCCAGGGTTGTCATTGCAGATGTACAGGATGAGCCCGGTAACCGGCTGGCAAAGGAGCTGGGAGGAAACGCCTGCTATCAGCACACCGATGTCAGTAGTGAAAACGATGTACAGACGGTTGTCGACAAGGCAGTCAGCCAGTTTGGGCGGTTGGATTGCATGTTCAACAATGCGGGATTCAGTGGTATCACTGGTGATCTTGAGATTCTGGATCTTGAAGAACAGTATCGCAAAACCATTGATGTCCTCTTTACTGGCGTTCTTTCCGGGATCAAACATGCATCACGGGTGATGAAAAGTCAGGAATCCGGCGGCAGCATCATCAATACCGCATCGGTTGCCGGTCTACGCGGTGGATGGGGTCCTCATGTATACAGCGCCATGAAATCCGCAGTCATCAGCCTCAGCAGGTCCACCTCGCTGGAATTGGGTCCTGACAGTATTCGCGTCAACGCAATCTGTCCGGGGTTTATCGCAACCGCAATTTTCGCCGGGCAGGCAAACATGAACTGGGATCAGAGAATGCAGTTAATTGCCGAACTGGAACAAGTCCAAACCGTGTCAACACCCATACAACGTGCCGGTAAAGCCAAGGACATAGCAGACATGGCGCTTTTTCTGGCCAGTGATGAATCTCATTTTGTTACAGGTCAGGCATTTGTAGTGGATGGCGGTCTCACTGCCGGTTCCAGTGGAATACCAGACTGGTCCCGATTTCAGGATATCCTGAGCAAAATTCAAACTTGAAGATAGTTGAAAAGAGGTAACCGTGACAATTGCAATGACTCAAGAACAACATGAGTATCTTGGTAACCACCAATGGGCGGTATTGGCGACGGGGAGAAAGGATGGTTCTCCACAAATTTCCCAGATTGCCTATCACTGGAATGGTGAGGACTTTGCCGTCTCGATCAAGAGTTACACGGCCAAGTGGAAGAACGCATTACGTCAGCCCAGAGTTGCAATGCTTATACATGATGATCGTCGCCAGTTGGTTGTCTATGGGACTGCGGAGTGTATCGATAAGGATCCAGTCCGTGCTGAACTGACAGTCCGGGTGTACAAAGCGTTTTTCGACAATCCGGATTTTAAAGTCACGGATGACTTGATCAACACCCTGGACGAACATCGGCGGACGGTGTTTCGCATCAAACCAGACAAGGTCTTGATCGAGGGTTTCGAGAAGGTCGACGAATGACTGACTTGATCAACTTCCCAGAGCCAGCCACTGACCTCTACGATGCAGGCGCCCTGGCCTGACTTTGGGATACTCTCTCCAGAATCCTCAGCCGCAAGGCATCCGCATCGGATTGATATTCTGCCAGCCCGGCGAGATTCCTGGATTCCAGCGGGTCGTTTTTCTTATCAAAAAGCAGGTATGTAAAGCCTTCCTGATTAATGGCAATCTTCCAGTCGTCATTCATCAGCATGAACTCTCCCATGATTTCTGACAGACCATCCTCGCGGTGGTTGCCACCCTCAAGGGCACTGGTCAAAGACCTGGCGAACTGCTGGTAGTCGAGGGCGCCGCCCGCGAGTTCCACAAGTGTAGGACCAAGGTCGCTGTTCTCTGCCAGGCTGTCGTTGACGATGCCGCCTTTACCGCCCGGCACTCTGACGATAAGCGGGACCCGCAGCGAACCGTCGTAGAAATTCATTTTGTAAATAAGGCCATGATCACCGTTCATCTCGCCATGATCCGATGTAAACGCGATGACAGTGTTGTCCATCTCACCGCGCGCCTCGATAACCTTAAGAATTTCCCCGATCTGGCTGTCGATCAGCGTTACATTCCCGGCATAGTTGGCTCGCATGGCGCCGATTTCGCCCTCTTCGAAAGATGGGCAATTGCGTCCTTCGCGAAGGTGATCCGCAAAGCCCCGGGGCCGCGGCCTTTCATCCGGTTCATCCGCGACTGCTCCGGGCATCGATTCCGGGTCATACATGCTGGCATAGGGTTCCGGGGTATCCCAGGGCTCATGTGGCCCGCCAAAACTGACCCAGCAGAACCAGGGTTCATCCCGGTTATACGACTCGAGATAGTGTTTGGCTTTTTGCCCGACGTAAACATCGTAATAATCTTCGAGCGGCAACACAGAGGCACGGACAACGTATGGTTTATTGGCGAAGCGCGCTTTAACGTCTGCCCGATAGGCATCAAGCAAGCCCTTATCGTCCCACATGGCGGTCATATGGCTAAGCACTCTTGCGCTTGCTCTTGGTCCGCCTATCTCGTCCACATCATCCAGGCCCCAGGCATGCATCAAGTCCTCTTTCTCACGCAGATCACCAACGTGGGGATGCAGGTGCGTCTTACCGAACAGACTGGTGCGGTAACCAAGTTTGCGAATTTCTCCCATCCAATTGTTGGCATCCGCCGGCATGGTGTGATTCTGATGGGTCCACACCCCATTGCTGTGGGGATAGTTACCGGTAGCCAGTGTCAGTCGGGCAGGCACGCAGACGGGCGTTGTCGTGATGCACTGGGTGAACCGCACACCCTCGGCGGCGATACGATCCAGATTAGGGGTATTGACCCAATCGCCACTGACACCCATGGCGTCCCAGCGTTGCTGATCGGTCATTAAAAACAGAATGTTGGGAGTGGACATTTTTATTCCTCCAAATTAGTTCCTGTCCTGAAATTCGACTTCCGAGAGTATTAGTGGCGAAGTTTGTGACCGCCATCAAGGTTCAGTACCTCACCAGTGAAGTAGGATCCTGCCCTGCTGCACAGCATGATGGCAACGCCAGCCATATCTTCTAGACCACCATAGCGATGAGCCGGAATACGTTTGAGTTCCGCCTGGTACGACTCTGCTTCCGGGTCGGCCCAGGAACCGCGAGTCATTTCTGAGAAGAACCGGCCGGGCGCAATCGTATTCACATGAATATGGTCGTCACAAAGCCTCAGAGCGAGTTGCGAGGTCAGATGTTCGATGGCATTTTTGCTGGTGGAGTAGGCAAGTACATGGGCAAACACTTCGCTCGCACAGACCGAACTGGTAAACAGAACCCTGGAGGGATCTTCCAGCGTTGCGTTCGCCTTTAACAGGTCATGTAAGGCCCTGGTCAGAAAGAAAGGCGACTTCAGATTGAGATTCATGGTCATGTCCCACTCTTCCGACGTGATCCGGTCAAAGAAACCTCCCGTTCCAACGCCGGCATTGTTTACCAGCACATCAATATAATCTTCACGATCATGAAGGTCATTGGACAGGGAATCCACACCGTCCATGGTCTCCAGGTCCCCGGGTAAAGCTATACACTCACCCCTGGCGAGGCCAGATAACTCCTCTGCCTTGGTCTTCAGCTTGTCAGCAGACCGGGCGGTGATATAAACCCTCGCCGCACCCGCCTCGAGAAATCCCTGAGCCATATAGCTGCCCAGACCACTGGAGCCACCCGTTACCACGCAAATCTTGTTGTCCATTGAAAAAAGATCCTGAATCATTGCAACCTCAAACTGTTTGTAATTTCGTAGAGAGTGGAGATTATCGGGAAAAGGGCCTCATTGCCAACGACAGGACATGCCAACTCGCTGCGATTTGTGCCAATATCACCTGTTGATTCGCAGAGACGGCGACCAGCAATGAAGCAATTATTCATACTTGTACTGATGTTGTTCGCGATCGGTCAATCTCTGGCCATGCCTGACCTCACCGGGCTCGAGCCCGTCGTTATTGAGCAACTGAAAGAAGCCCAAAACGAAGTGGAAAGAACTGCCCGCGAGCCGGGTTTCAGCCCGGTGGATAAGGCTGCAAGCGTGGGATCGCTTGGACACCTCTACCACACCTATGGCTTTCTCGATGCCGCGGCTGATGCTTATGCCACGGCACTTGAACTGGATACAAAGTCATTCCTGTGGCATTACGCTGCGGCCACCGTGGCCGGTAAACAGGGTAAATTCCAGAAGGCGATCGATCACTATCAACAGGCACTGGATCTGGCGGATTCGGTCAATCGGCAGTACCTGGTCAGCATTCGCCTGGGTGAGACATATAAAACCCTGAATGAACTGGATATGGCTGAAGATGCCTACCGTATCGCCCTTGACCTCGGCACCGGGGGCGCCGCCGTGCATGCCCGGCTAGGTGAACTCTATCTCGTGACCGAAGATTATGAACAGTCGGTCGAACATCTCTCCCGGGCATTGTCCATCAACCCTGACGCCAACCAGCTGCATTATCCTCTTGCCATGGCCTACCGTGGGCTGGGCAAGCGGGATCTGGCCATGCAGCATCTGTCACGACGCGGCAAAGTGCGCAGCGAACCGGGAGATCCGTTGCCTGGTTACCTGGACAGCCTGCTGAAGGGTTACCGGGGTCATATCGTGGCAGCGAGGATTGCGCTCTCGGGTAATCAATTTGCCGATGCAGCAGCGTCTCTCAAGATCGCAATGCAGGAAGATGCCACCAGGTCTTTTGCCTGGGTACTATTGGCCGAAGCCAATATCGGTCTTGAGAGACCGCGGGAAGCCGTCTCCAATCTTGAACAGGCGCTACATCTGGATGCAAATGAACTGACTGCCCACGCGCTTCTTGGCCGTGTTTTGATGGAGATGGGTGAAAGTGCAAAAGCAATTCCACATTTCGAGCAGTTTGCCAGTTCCAACCCATACAGCGCTGGCGCAGCACTTGACCTTGCCCGTGCGTTCCAGGATGCCGGTAGAATCGATGATGCTATCGCAACATACGATCATACCCTCCACCTGGACCCCAGCCTGGTCGAACCCTGGTTGGAACTGATCCTACTGCTGACCAATGCATCGAAGCATGAGCTGGCTCTGACCAAAAGCGAACTCGCCGCAGAGAAGCTGCCGAATGAACCCAAGATCCTGGCAAGGCTGGTCTTCAGCCTGGCAGCCGCACCTGATGAAGCCATCCGCGACGGTGAACGTGCGGTTGTCGTGGCCGAACGTCTGTTCGAAATCGAAAAGGCTTATGTCACGGCTCGACTGGTTGCCATATCCCACGCGGAAGCCGGGCATTGCGAAGACGCCATTAAGTGGATGCAAAGAGCCATTACCCTGGCAGAGGCCAACTGGCAGCATCCCTGGGTTACCGGACAGATTCAGCGTGCCCAGGTGCTGCAGGCACTGCAGCGTAACAAGGACGATATTGCCGGATCCCGGACCTGTGCTGTTGTGGCAGAAGATTCTTCTTCAACGGGTGAGTCGGCGGAACATCCGGGCAGGAACTACACACTGCAATACTGTCAGTCCTGTCATCTTTTTGTCGAACCCGGGATGCTGCCGAAGCAGGTCTGGAAGGAATACGTGATTCCCATGATGGGAGCCCTGCTCGGTATGCATCACGCCGGATACGACTACGACGTGTTTCCCGGTAAATTCCTGACCGAACAGGAAATCATCTCCCGAGCCAGGGTTTATCCGGACCAGGCTCTGGTGCCAGTACCACACTGGGACCTGATCGTGGATTACCTGCTGGACAGTGCACCTGCTTCCCCGGCAACCCGTGATTATAATCCTGAAGTCAGCATCGGGCTGGATCAATTCCAGGTGGTTGACTTCGGACCATCCAGGAAAACCCCAATGACCACCCTGGTACACATAACCGAAGGACAGTTGTTCGTAGGTGATTATAATCGTTCCAGTCTGACGCTGCTCGACGCGGCAGGCAGCGTCATCCAGGAGATCAGCACACCCCATGCGCCGGTAGCCCTGCGCCGCAATGGCCGGGAACTCTGGGTGACCGATATCGGCAGTGTATTTCCATCCGATATGCCCTTTGGCAAGCTGCTGGTCTCTCATCGGAACATCAGCGATTACGGCGCGTTTGAGACGAGGCTTCCCAGATTGCGGCGGCCAACCCATACCACCTATGGGGACGTCAACCAGGATGGTATCGAAGACATTATCGTGTCTGAATTCGGACACTTCACCGGTCAATTCGTATGGTACGAGGGGCAAAAAGACGGCGGCTATACTCCCCATGTCCTGTTAAACGAGCCCGGCAGCATAACGTCTTATCTGCACGATCTGAACGGAGATGACCTTAAAGACATTGCAGTGGTCTTGGGACAGAATCGAGAAGGAGTCCACTTCTTCTACAACCTCGGAAACGGCGCTTTGCGTCATGCTTATGTACTGCCACTACCACCCACCTACGGCAGCAATTTTTTTGCACTGCACGACTTCAACGCCGACGGACATCCCGACATTCTTGCCACCAACGGCGACAATGCCGATCATGCGAATCCTTTCCCGAAAGCGCATCACGGTATCCGGGTCTACCTCAATGACGGCGACAATGTCTTTACAGAGGCATTTTTCTTCCCCCTTTACGGCGCCAGCAAGGCCCTCGCGGTGGACTTCGATAACGATGGCGATCTCGACATCGCCGGCATTGCGATGTTTGCCGATTTCAACCGCCATCCTGAATCCGGGTTCGTGTACCTGGAGAACCAGGGCGATTTGCAATTCGACGCCGCCTACATTCCAGAAGCCGCCGACGGCCGATGGCTTACCATGGATGCCGGTGACCTGGATGGCGACAACGATATCGATATCGTGCTTGGCTCTTTTATAGAAAGCGCGGGGGCAGTGCCGGAAGTCATCAGACAGCGATGGGCAGACCTGCAGAAACCGCTCCTGTACCTTGAGAATCAGCTCTGGTAAGGAAAAATGGACCTGACCCCTTTTTTTCCGCGCTCGCGTATAGTAATCAGTGTCCTTAAAGCATGCAGCGGAGGTGTAGACGATGACAAAACCAGAGCGGTTTGACGGGAAAGTAAACCGGACTGTCGACGATTCCGAGCCCTGGTGGCCGCCGCTGCCCGAGCATGCCCACGGGCCACGGCCGAATGTTCTGTTGATACTGTTCGACGACACCGGATTTGCACACTTCGGCTGTTACGGCTCGACTATCGACACTCCGAACATCGATGCGCTCGCAGCCCGTGGTCTGCGTTATTCGAATTTCCACGTGACGCCGCTGTGCTCTCCGAGTCGGGCCGCGATCCTGACCGGACGCAATCATCACGCTGTCGGCATGCGCACCATCGCCAACTATCACGACGGGGGCTTCCCCAACATGCGCGCCGCCATCACGCCTCGCGCCACAACGCTCGCCGAGATACTTCAGAGTCAGGGTTACGCCACCTATGCACTGGGCAAGTGGCACCTTTGCCCGGCCGAGGAGAACAGCGCTGCCGGGCCATATGACGACTGGCCGCTACAGCGTGGTTTCGACCGCTACTATGGCTTTCTGTCTGGCGCAACCGACCAGTTCTATCCGGAACTTACCTGCGACAATCACCACATCGACCCGCCCCGCACACCGGAGGAGGGATATCACGTCACCGAGGATCTTGTTGATCACGCGATCGGAGACCTGCGCGACAAACAATCGAACCGCCCTCAGCAGCCATTCTTCATGTATCTCTCCCTGGGCGCGATGCACGAGCCGCATCAGGCGCCACATAAGTATATAAAGAAGTACCGCGGTCGTTTCGATGCCGGGTGGGACGAGGTAAGGCGGCAGTGGTACGAACGCCAACTGGCATCGGGGATAATCCCCCCTGATACCGAGCTTGCGCCACGCAACCCTGGTGTCGACGCCTGGAACGACGTCCCCGAAAAGCAGCAGAAGTTTGCCAACCGTCTGCAGGAAGCCTTTGCTGGCTTTCTTGATCACAGCGACGCGCAGATCGGTCGCCTGCTCGACTATCTGGAGACATCCGATCAGCTCGACAATACCATCGTCATCCTCACCTCTGACAATGGCACCAGCGGCATGGGTGGACCGACCGGCATCATGAGTTCCGGCTCCGGCGGTGTGCGGCAACCCACCAGCGACGGACGCATGCTCCTCGATGCGACCCACGGCGAGGGTACGCTGCATGTTGACGACATGGATGAGGTACTGTCCCGTCTTGATGATATCGGCGGTCCGCGCAGCTGGTGCGATATACCCTGGGGCTGGGGACAGGCCGGCAACACGCCGCTGCGCTGGTATAAGGGTGACACCTACGGCGGCGGTGTCCGCGTACCCCTGATCGTTCACTGGCCCGAGCGCATCCGGCAGGCCGGCGGGCGTGGCCAGTTC
>JAPOOX010000171.1 GCA_026713185.1 Gammaproteobacteria bacterium | reverse complement strand
GGCTCTGCCTGCTCACAAAGGTTTGTAAACCTGTTTGCCATTTCTGACAAAAGGCGGTTTTACCACGTCTACAGTATGATGTATTCCACGGATTTCAACTGTACATTCACCAGACCATTTAGAAACTCTGGCAAGAGCAATAGAGTGTCCCAGGGTTGGCGAGAAGGCGCCACTGGTGATTTCTCCAACGAGATGCTGATCACAAAAAACCCGGTAGTGTGCACGCAACACTCCCCGACCCTGCAAAACCAGACCAACGAGCTTTCTTTCAACCCCGGTTACAAGCTGTGAACGCAAAGCATCTGCACCGATGAAATCACGACCCTCCAGTACAACCGTATTAGCCATATTGGATTCCAGTGGCGACACTGTCCCATCCATATCCTGGCCATAAAGATTCATACCCGCTTCCAGCCTGAGTGTGTCACGGGCTCCCAGCCCAACGGGCGAAACGCCTGCACTCATCAATTGTTCCCAGAATCCAACGGAGTCTTTTCCCGGGAGTATAATCTCCAGTCCCTGTTCTCCCGTATAACCCGTGCGAGCAATAAACCAGTTGCTGCACCATCCACCCTGAAACATTTCAAGCCCGTTGATCAATTCATTTTGCCGGACGTCGGCAAGTTCGCCGACCTGCCTGATGGCCTTCGGACCCTGAACAGCCAGGATGGCAAGATCCGGCCGCTCTGTTACAGTACACAGCATCGCCGATGCCTGGTAAGTCAACCACTCAATATCTTTATCGCGGGTTGCACAGTTCACCACCATGAGGTATCCGGAGGGTACTTGATAGACGATGAGATCATCCAGCACATGACCCTGCTCATTGAGCATGGCACTGTAAATTGCTTTCCCCATCTTGCGGATGCGACCAACATCATTGGCCAGTACACGGCCCAGAAATCGCTGGCTGTCAGAGCCTTCAATAGTGAGAACTGTCATATGACTGACATCAAAAACGCCAGCCTGTTGCCTAACCATTTGATGTTCTTTTATCTGGGACCCGTAGTGGACAGGCATATCCCAGCCAGCAAAATCAACAAATCTGGCGCCTGCTTTTTCATGCTGGAAATATAAAGGAGTTCTGCGATTCACCGTTTACTCCGACCCCGTTCTTTCAGTTGCCATTTTAACAACTAATGATTTTATAAACCCCGATTGGTTAACCAGTTTCATACTGCTGTTGCGCAACCAGCGCATCCCCGGGTGGGTAGTTCCAAATCCTCGTACAAAAGCTTCCATCACCGTTGCGGTCAGCATGTTATCCGGTTGCCGCATTCGCTGATAGCGTCTCAACAGATCAATATCTCCGGGAAGCCGGCCCTCCAGACGCGCCTGCTTTATCACCTGAGCCAGTGTCCGGGCGTCGGCAAACCCGATATTGGCGCCCTGACCGGCAAGCGGATGAATTGTATGGGCCGCATCACCCAGTAGAGCGATGTGTGGAGCAACATATCTGAGGCTGTGTTGTTGCCTCAGAGAAAAAGTGAATCTCTTATCGACGCCACGTATTGACCCCGGCATGCCTTCAGACAATCTTCCCAGATGTTCACAAAATTCCCACTCATCCATGGACATCAACGCGTCGGTATCTTCACTGGAAAGCACAATCGAACAATAATGCTCATTCGGCAGGGGCAGAAATGCGAGAATACCTGAATCGGTAAACCACTGACGGGCTGTGTCAGCATGGGGTTGCGAAATTTCTATAGTGGATACCACCGCGCTTTGAGCATAAGCCCACTTTAATGTATGGAAATTACCGATTTTTCTCACCCGGGACTCACTACCATCGGCGCCAACCAGCAAATTGGTCTGCCAATGATGCCCACCCGCCTCAACAAGGTAGCCGTCATCTGATTTTTCGATCAGTTCAATTTCCACGCCATTGTGAAGTTCAGACTCGCCCATCTCAGAGATTCTGTCGAATAGCGCTTTGATGATGTGGTTGTTTTCAACAATGAATCCCAACTGTTCTACACCAGCTTCTTCTGCGTTAAACGTTATGGCGCCAGTACCCTCGCCATCAAAAACATTGATCTGTCTATACGGCGTTATGACGGATGCCGGAATTCGGGACCAGACCCCGGTACGAGAGAGAAAATCCCGAGTCGCAATCCCCACGGCACTGACCCCGGGGCTCACACCTGAGAACAACCTGTGACCCTCACGATGCCCTGACTGCCCGGGTTCAAACACCGGCGGACCCTGCCGGTCAATCACCACGGTTTTAAATCCGGATTCGCTCAACCCGGCGCAGAGCGACAGGCCCACAAGGCCACCACCTGCTATCAGAATGTCGACTTGTTCACTCATCAGTTTACAGCGCCATGGCCTGTTCTATTTCCTCGATCGTCTTGGGTATACCGGCAGTCAACACACTGTTTCCGTTACCCGTTATCAATACGTTGTCTTCAATGCGAATCCCGATACCACGAAATTCAACAGGTACATGTTCTGCATTCTCCGGAATATAGATTCCAGGCTCAATGCTGCAGACCATACCCTGCTCAAAAACGCGCCATTCCCCGTCTATTCTATACTCTCCGACGTCATGAACATCCAGGCCAAGCCAATGCCCCGTTCTGTGCATGTAAAACGGTTTATACGCACCGTTTTCGACAAGTCTTTGAACATTTCCTTCCAGTAAACCAAGTTCAACAAGACCACGGGTAATTTCATATACCGCGGCTTCATGCGGCTGATTCCAGTGATTTCCGGGCTTTACCTGGTGAATGGCTGCCAGTTGGGCGTTCAGAACAATCTTGTAAAGTGAAGCCTGTACCGGATTAAACTGTCCATTGACGGGCAAAGTACGAGTGACATCCGAAGCATAATATTCGTATTCGCTGCCTGCATCTATCAATACAAGGTCACCATCTACAAGTGTCTGGTTATTGTCGATGTAGTGATAAACACAGGCATTGGCGCCGCCTCCCACAATGCTGGGATAAGCTGCACTGCCAGCACCATTGAGGGTAAATTGATATAGAAGCGCCGCTTCCAGTTCATACTCCATCATGCCTGGGGACAACAGGTTCATGACTTCCATATGTGCTTTTGCCGAAATCTCCGCTGCTGTTCTGAGAATGTCGATTTCTCCGCCACTCTTGAATAAACGAAGCTCATGCAGGAATGGACCCAGCTGTATTAATTCACCTGGCGGCTCTATACCGGAACGGTTATTCCGGGGAATGCTGTTTAACCAGGATATGACTCTACTGTCAAAATCGGAATAGGTTCCCATGGCATAATAAAGCCTTGCTCTGCCCTCGATAAGCCCGGGTAGAATGTCATCAATATCCTCTACCGGGAACGCATCATCCATGCCATAAAGCTGCATTGCCCGTTCCGGCCCGGTAACACTGCCATGCCATCGTTCAAGATCGTCTTCTCTTTCGCGACAGAACAGAATGACCTCCCCATATTCTCTTTCCGGTATGAGGACCAGCACAGCACCCGGTTCATCAAATCCAGTCAGATAGTGAAAATCACTGTCCTGACGAAATCGATACTGCACTCCCTGGGTTCGATACTGAACCTGTGACCCTGGCAGAACAGCAATACTGTCCGGTTCCATCAGTGCCATCAATTCCCGGCGGCGACCGTCAAATTCAGAGAGTCCAATTTTGGAAGATGGCTTCATGGATTTCATTTTACGGCCCCCCACCGTCTGAAAAAAATGTAATATTTTACGACCTCTGACAGCATATAGGTTTGACCTCCCATAAAACATCGCTTTATAGTTGATCCCTGAACTCAAGGAGCCTGCCTTGGAAATTAGTGACCTGGAAAGTAAAATTGATGAACTCATCAAATTATGTGATGAGTATGCTCAAAAACAAGCTAATCTCGAGGCACATCGTGACAATTTATTACAGGAACGTACATGTCTCCTGGGGAAGAATGAATTGGCAAAAAGCAAAATAGAAGCCATGATCACCCGTCTAAAAGCACTTTCTCAGGATTGATTCAATGTTGGATACAGCCAACTCAGATTTAACAACGGTCACTGTCACAATACTCGACAATAAATACAAGATAAATTGCAAGCCAGAGGAAGTTTCGGCATTGCGACAATCTGCGATCCATGTCGATCAGAAGATGCGTGCAATCACAGTGCAATCCAACGTGACCAAAGTAGACCGGCTCGCAATCACTGTTGCCTTGAATCTGGCTCATGACAACATTGTTCAATCAGAGCAAAAAGAGCAGGAAATTACCGAATATAAAGAAGTCATCAAATCCCTGTCCGGCAAACTGGATCAGGCAATTTCACGTTTGAGTAATACCTGAGGTTTGTTCTCTACCGTTTGATGACGATATAATCTATCCAGTTCCCTGGGTTGTTTGCCAGTCGACATGTCCTCGACCCTTAATGCGAAACCCAGGAGGTCTTTTTTCCAGGCCATGTGCATGTCCGATTTTTCGGAAAGCCTGAGGTCAGTCAGAGACCACCGCCTTGAACCGCTGGGTTCAAGGGCCTGTGAGAACAGCGGCAATTTGGGGAACTGTTTGATTTTCTCCCTTGATGAATCCCATGACCAGTCGTTCTGAATTGCGCCAGACGCGTCGAAACCTGAGCCCAAAGAGTCAGCGTCATGCTGCAAAGTCCTTATGCAGGATTATCTCCTGCCAATTATTTTTTCAAAGAGCCTCACAAATCGTGCTTTACATGCCAGTGGACGGCGAGATAAGCCCGATGCCCATTTGTCATCTGGCATTAAAACTGGGAAAGGAATGTTATCTGCCTGCCATCTCCAACAAGCCAGCAGAAGCGATGGAATTTCGACGTTATGTACCCGGCGAGACACCCATGCGCCAGAATCATTACGGTATTCTGGAACCCATATACAATCCCCGGCACACGATATTGCCCTGGATGCCGGACATTGTCTTTTTACCCCTTGTGGGTTTTGACACCACTGGAAATCGGATTGGTATGGGTAAGGGTTACTATGACCGGACCTTTGCCAACATCCGTAACCGGTGGCGCAAACCTGCTCTGACAGGACTTGCCCACAGCTTCCAACAGACCCGAATTGATCCGCAACCATGGGACATTCCACTACACAAAGTTGCAACAGAGAAAACCTTTTTCACCTTCCGATAGTACTTCACAAACTAACAAACACGTACAACACCCGACCCACAGCAGATGGTTTTGGGGTGTTATTTGCGTAAGCCTAATGTCGGAGCGCCGAGTTGGAGGAGCATGACTACAGGCATGCGGGGGAGGCGAGGAAATCCCGGAGGGACGCGCAGACGCTGAAGCAAATGAATGCCCCAAAGCCATCTGCGAACAGCCTAATAAATAAAACGATCTATCAAATACGTACAACATCCAACCCAAAGCCATCTGCGAACACCCTGAAATAAGTAAAATATCCCCGAATTGTGCTGGATTAAGTAAACTGTCCCCGAGACGGAAGGAGCAACGGATGAGCGTTAGAGAAGTGATACGTATGGGACATCCTGTTCTGAGACAGAAGGCAAAGCCCTATCCCGAAGAAAAGATTGGTACCGCAGAGTTTGTCGAACTCATTGAAGACATGCATGAAACCCTTCACGAATACGGCGGCATCGGACTGGCAGCCCCACAAATCAACGTACCGTACCAGATTGCCATCATCGAAATTCCCGATAGCGGAACACGTTACGGCGATATCCCCCTGATGCCATTCGGAGTCTATATAAACCCGACAATTACCACATTACACACACAGCAG
Source organism: Gammaproteobacteria bacterium (assembly GCA_026713185.1). Taxonomy (GTDB): domain Bacteria; phylum Pseudomonadota; class Gammaproteobacteria; order Pseudomonadales; family Azotimanducaceae; genus UBA7455. The sequence goes on along the minus strand of JAPOOX010000171.1, from coordinate 2,572 downwards.
GCAGGATACTGGGAAGGATGTCTGTCCATACCCGGCATCAGGGGATACGTGGAACGACCACAACACATACGGGTAGAGTACACAGATGACAACGTACAGCGACAGAGCCTGGAAGCCAGGGGATTTCTGGCTACGGTATTTCAACATGAATTTGATCACCTCCAGGGAAAACTCTTCATTGATCATGTCAGTGATCCGACGATGATGGCTTATGAAGAAGAGTACATGACGTACCATCTGGAAAATTAAATCAAACTCTGGAGAAAGAATATGGACCAGGACCAGTTGAAAGCAGAGGTCGCCCGGTATGCGACAGAATATATAGACCGGTATCTGCGGTCCGATTCGATCATTGGAGTTGGAACCGGATCAACTGCAAATTATTTTATCGACGCACTGGCCAAAGTGAAGCACAAATTCGATGGCGCAGTTGCCAGTTCCGAGGCAACAGCCGAACGCTTGCAAGCCTGTGGAATACCCGTATACGACCTTAACAGTGTTAATGAACTGGAGGTTTATGTTGATGGTGCGGACGAAGCCAATGACGCATTGCAACTCATCAAAGGTGCCGGCGGTGCGCTCACCCGGGAGAAAATCATCGCCTCGGTTGCACGTCTGTTTATCTGCATCGTCGATGAGTCAAAAAAAGTATCCACCCTAGGCCGGTTCCCGCTACCGGTAGAAGTGATCCCCATGGCACGATCAAGCGTTGCCAGAAAACTCGCCGCTATGGGTGGGCAACCGGTTTATCGTGAGAACTTTGTCACGGATAATGGCAATGTCATCCTCGATGTTCACGATCTCCAGATTGATCAGCCGGAAACGCTGGAACAGGATATTAACGGCATGGTCGGCACCGTCACCAACGGATTGTTTGCAGTCAGACCGGCAAATGTATTGCTTGTCGGGACGCCATCAGGTGTCGAAGAGAAAACCGGACAACCCCAGAGGTCCTGAATCACGGCTAATCCGGGATCAGTTTGCCCGGATTCATGACATTATTGGGATCGAATACCTGTTTCAGGGATCTCATTACGGCTATTTCCTCTTCGCTTCTGGTGAATCGAAGTTGATCTCTTTTGAGAAGCCCAACACCATGCTCGGCAGAAATACTGCCGTTAAAACCAGCCACAATTCCCAGGATTCTTTCACTCACTTCTTCACAGCGCTGCTTGAAATCAACGATTGACCAGGTTTCCGGTTTCAGAATATTGAGGTGAAGATTGCCGTCACCAATATGGCCGAACCATACCACTTCAAAATCCGCATACTGTGACTTGACTTCATCCTCCACCGATTTCAAAAATGCAGGAACCTGCGAAACCCGAACAGAAATGTCGTTCTTGTAAGGGGTAAAAGGTGTGATGGACTCAGAGATGTATTCACGGTATTTCCAGAAATCCAGATTCTGCTGCACACTCTGGCTGATCAGTCCGTCAACAACCCAGCCTTGCTCGCCACACTCCGTGAAAACATCCAGTACATCATCTACCCCTTCTTCACATTCAACCAGTACATAATAGGCAGACGGGACTTCAAAGGGTGCAGAAAGACCGGAGTGGGCCATGACATGTTGCAGGGCTTGCTGCGAGAAAAACTCAAACGCGGTCACTGTCACAGCGCTGCGAAACACCTTGAGCACAGAAATGACATCCGTCATCTCCGGGACAGCGAGCAGCAAAACGGACAGATCTCCGGGGTCTCTGGTCAGTCCGATGGTGGCTTCGGTAATCAATCCAAGGGTGCCTTCTGAACCGATAAACAAGTGCCTCAGATCATATCCCGTCGCATTCTTCACCAATCCCCGATTCAGATTCAGAATATCTCCCGTTCCGGTAACCACTGTCAGGCCGATAATCCAGTCTCGTGTCAGACCGTAGCGTAACACCTTGATACCGCCGGCATTGGTGGCAATATTGCCGCCAATCTGGCTGGAACCGGAGGATGCGAAATCCACGGGATAATAGAGTCCTTTATCTTTTGCATACTCCTGTACTGCCTGTGTGACCACACCGGCCTGAACGACCACGCTCTGATCGATATCGTCAAAGTCAAGAATCCTGTTCATCCGGTCAAAAGACACCACCAGTTCACCGTTGGCAGCAACCGCACCGCCACTTAACCCGGTACGTCCACCGGAAGGCACCAGCGCCAACCCGACTTCGTTCGCCAGTTTTACAATACGACTGACCTGACCGGTATCCTCCGGGAAAACCACGGCGCAAGGCTCAGGCTCATAAAAACGGGTCCAGTCCTGTCCGTAAGTCTCCCTTTGAAGAGAGTCAGTGTGTACCCTGTCTTTACCGACAATCCGGGACAGACGACTGAAGATTTCTGCATCCAGTGACATTCAAACCCACCGGGGATCTAGGCTGATTGAGTAATAACCGGGGTTTATGAAACCTGTAGCTGCCATGTCACTATTCTCTTGACTGATTTTTGTCCCTTGCAGCGCGCGCTTCCAGAGCAGTCACCGCCGGCAGAGACTTGCCTTCAACAAACTCCAGGAAGGCGCCGCCACCGGTGGAAATATAAGAGATATCATCACCGATGCCATAATTGTCTATGGCTG
>JAPOOX010000168.1 GCA_026713185.1 Gammaproteobacteria bacterium | reverse complement strand
TGCTATCACTACCACGCTACACAAAATCATTGACCAGGGATGCAGAGTCCGCAATCATACCAACCACAACCAAACGACACGCAACTGAACAGAACACTTACGCCCCCTTCGTTCAGCATCATGTTCTCATTGGACAACGCTAGTCTGTGCGATTCCCGATCCGCCTTCGATCAAGCTCGGGTGACAATATAGTCAGCCCACTCCTACATGAGCGTCCAGTGGCTGTCGAATATATCGCTACGCTGATAGGCGGCCTCGTTGCGGTCGCTGTTGACGTGGGCCGGGGCAAGCTCGCGGACTTTCCTCGGCATCTCCCTGCACTTGGCGGCCCAGTCACAGAAGCTGGGCCGGTACCCGTGTAGCACGGTGCCAATCTCCAGCGACTTCATCATCTTCCCCATCGGATGGTGGCACTGCATGCGGTCTTTCTCGGATGGAAATTCGAAGTCGCCCGCTGGGGGTAGTTGCCGACGTGCCTTATCGAGTATGAGGAACTCGAACGAGACCTCCGCACCCCGGTACCGGCGCCGGTAACGGCACTGCAGTCTCCAGGCGACGGGGTGGATATGTCGCCGGGCTGAGCGTGCTGTGAGTAAGGTTAAATGCCCGGCATCTGATAGTTCACCCAGGGCTTATAAACAGCCGGCTATCTGCGCTTGAACTTGCACACTGAAGAACCCATAATGTGTGCATAAAAGGCGTACCAACTCAGTTCTATGAGTGACTTCGTCCTGGGGTAGAATCCAGCAGACTTGGGTAATAGCACTGGCCTCGCTGAGACAGCGTTTGATTTGAATTTTGACTCCATCGCACCACTGTATATTGAGGCGATGAGCTTGTTCAGCATAACTTATGGGTATAGAGTAGCCCTAAGACGGCAACGATGAAAAACTAACTATGGATATGATTCAGGGTGCAGAATGGATAGTGGTAGCTATCCTGGCAGCGGGCTTTATTATTAGCATGTACCTTATAGCGTCCGTCCAGGGCGATCTCAGGCTGCGTGAGGAATCTGGACTGAACACGGATGAACAAGCCACGACGATGTTCATTGACCTGTTGAACCAGACTCACCGACGGATTGACATCCATGATGACGGCAACGACTTTGCGGGTTCGATGTACAACTCCCAGGAAGTCATTGACGTACTGCGAGAGCGGATACAAAAACAAAATATCAAGGTTAGATGCCTATTTAACGATGCGAACCAGCCGCTAGAACTGCTAAATCTGGCTCAAATGGAGGAGTTCGGGAGCAACATCGAGATTTGGTATCTGAAAGGCGGCAGACAAGAGCCTGATACACATTACAAGATAGTGGACGGTGGGCGACTCGTTCACCTCTCGAGGCACGGGCACGGAGCCAGCGAGAGGGGATATCGACTTCGCAAGGCGTTGCGATGGTGGGAATATAACACTCGCTATCGAATCAGCAAGCAGTACAGGGATCACTTTGAGCACGGTTTGAAGAACGCCGTTCAGGCCGCGTAGACCATGCAGGAAGAGGGTCTGGCAGCTACCCTGGTGCTGCCTGAGGCGCAACTATATATTGTCGTAGCCATCTTCGTTGCGATCAGAGTGCATTGCTGACGGTGTGATTTTGCATCTTATTAAGCAATGGCTGAAAGCACAGGTGGTTGAACGAGGAGAGGATGGCAAAGATGGCTTCATTAACGGTAAGGGTAACTGGCTCTCTAACCTTTTCAGAACTCTTTTCCAGAACTCTTTCGGTTCGAAATCATCCAGGTTTATTCTGCTGCCGACATCTCTTCCCGGATGACTCTGCGCATGGTTTCCTCGTCAAGCGGACGAGTGTTGAGACGGGCTCGCAATGTCTGGTTGATAAGCGTTTGATAACCCAGTCCTTCTTTATCGGCTCTTTGGCGAAAATCCTCTAGCACGTCGTTATCAAGCATGATGGTAATTCTGGTTTTGCCTTTGGCCTCAGTTTGCAGTCTGGCAAGATGGGGAACATCTCCAGCTTTCCTGGCTTTGGAAAAATCATATTCTTTGCGCATGGTAGTCACCTTCTTTACGACTGGATTTTCTTGCAGATATTAAACGAATACTGTCATCGCCACGAAGTGTATATACAACTGTAAGAAGTCTTACTCTGTCACTCATCCCTATTAGAATCCACCTGTTTTCCCCTTCGAATCCAAATCTTCCAATACCAGAGCATCAGTATCCAATAGTGAACTGCACGCTTCCTCAAACGAAACCCCGTGTTTCCTGATGTTTGAGGCAGCCTTTTCATGATTCCATTCAATTTCCATAACTTTACTATACATATATTATATGCATAGTAAAATTTTATTACAACGAAATTGTCAGAAACCGCCTGACTTTGCCACTCAAAGATCGCGCCAAGGGTTGCTCGCTCTTTTTTGACGACCAGTTTGATACCAAAGTACGGGAATTCAATCCACGCTACAACGAGGATAAAGGCTCGCTGCTTAACCACTTCGGCAATTTCCTCACAAACATCTATGGCAACCGTAATTTTGTCGAACACCTGCGCAACCATGGTAAGTTTCTTGATCACGACGAGAACCGCGAACTCGACCTTATTCTGATCGATTACGACGATCCGACTCAACGAATGGCCATCTGAATTTCAACGGAGAACTGCTTGAACTTGACGATGAACTCCGGGATTACGTCATTGTCCACGAACTGCTACATTTTTCTGTTCCGAATCATGGCAAACTTTGGAAGAGTCTGATGCGGGTTCATCTTGGTGACTACGAAAAACTGGAAGACTGTTTAAAGACTTCAACGAATCGAGTCTGACCCTGTCTATCGACGGAAAAAATAAACTCTAATCCAGAGGGATCTGAAGGCTTACTTTAAATCAATCACTTAAATTATGTTTGATAGGGGGCAGGCAAATGATTACCTTAAAAAAATTTCCCTCACGATAATCTTCAAAGACAATATCCGAGTAGGCCTTTACAGCACGCAGGATACCACTACCCAGGCCTCGATAAGGTAATAGCTTGGTTGCAAAAGACGCCAATACAGGATTGCGGATATTGGAATTGCCGCTCTTGATATTTTCTATAGTCAAGTTGTTCGGCAAGTGCCCAGGGCTAATAATCTCAATACGATCACTAAATACAAATACACGTACAGGCGCAGACACAAAATAATCCCGGTGTATCAGGGCATTAGTAATCAGCTCTTCAAAGACAATCTTGGGCACTTCCAACTTACCTAAAGAGTTCACCCCCTGATTAGCTTGCACTCTTTTAATATGTCGTAACACAAACCCCAAAGTATCGTCAAAGACCTGCCGCAGAGTTCCCGCAACATCCTGGCTATCCAGATATTCGTCTTCATCTATATCAACACCTGGGTATGTCACACACTTGACGATAAAGGCAGGCAGACGAAATTGTACATTATTAGCAAATAATAATGCCCCCGCGACATTTAAGAAACCACCCTTAGCCAGATTCAAATTGTGGAGAATTTGTGAACGCGGTAATTCTTGATCAGCTAACGGCTCTTCAAACTGAGTTTCATAAAAGGCTGAAAACAAGCTCTCATGAATATCATTTATAGACGCTTCTGTAGGAATCTCATCACCATGAATTAAGCGGACACTTTGATACATACGCTGAATTTCTTCCCGCGATGTTGCCTTACGTTTATCCGGGCCACTCTTCACCCAAATTGCACCATTCTTATCCATATATGGTTTGGATATACCCTCAGACACATGCACAACCATGACTAAATCACCATTCAATGCCAGGTTTTCGGTCACCGGATTGATAGGCGGTTTAACCTGTTGAGATGCCGCATTAGAAACCAGATTACTCAAGCGCTTCATATCCTCACGGGTTAAGCCTGAACTGGAACCATCATCATGGACACCAATAATCAACTTACCGCCTTGAGTATTACTAAACGCCACCATTTCAGATGCCAAAGAGGCTTCATTAGTCACATTAGCCTTGAACTGGTGGTGACTATCTTCATTTCTGGCCAGTAATTCAATTAGCTCTGTGGTTTCCATATTTGGTAAATCTCTTTTCGTTTTGCCGTTTCGACTCCAAAGTCCAACACGGGTCAGGGCGGCAATTGCCCTCTTACTAACGCATACAGTAGCAATTTCAGCAAATTTTACAATCTGTTGCTATCATCCCAATTGGAATCCAGAGGTATTGTCCCATGAATGAAGAGAACACACCGGTAATCATTGGTACAGGCCAATTGGTGGATCGTGATGCGGATGTAGACAACTTCATAGAACCGCTGGAGATGCTGGTACGGGTTGCCAAAGCCGCAGCGGATGCCACTGGCGCCGGCCATCGTCTGTTGACGCAACTGGATGCGGTTGCACTGGTGGAAACCGTCGGCTGGCATCCGACAAATCCGGTAAACCTGGTTGCCGAACGTATCGGTGCTCACACGGCGAACCAGTATGTCACCGGTACAGGTGGTGAAAATGGGACAGCCCTTTTGAATTTTATGGCCAACGAAATTATCAATGGACGTTCCGGGCTGGCGTTGATAGCCGGCTGTAACAATCTTAAAGTACTGATGAAGGCCAGGAGCATTGGCAGGTATCTTACCTGGACGCGAGGGGGAGAGGGCAAAGCAGAGATGATCGGTGTTGATAAGCCGGGTGTTAATGCACTGGAAGAGGAATACGGACTACGACAACCCCCGGATATTTATCCACTGTTCGAAAACGCGCTTCGGGCGCAACTTGGTCTGTCGCTGGCAGAACACAAAGACTTGATGGGGCGGATGTTTACCGGATTTACCGAAGTTGCGGCAAAGAATCCCTATGCCTGGTTCCCCGTGAGGCGGTCTGCCACAGAATTGACATCGGTCACTGCCGAAAATCGGATGATTTCGTTTCCTTATCCCAAATATCTCAATGCGATACTGAATACGGAACAGGCGGCAGGGCTGATCATCTGCTCGGTGGCACAGGCCAGAAGGCTCGGTGTGCCCGAGAATCAGTGGGTTTACTGGTGGGGTGGCGCACAGAGTAATGAGAAGGCCTGGTGGACCAGTGAACGACCGTCCTTTACAGAGTCCCCGGCCATGAAAGACACCCACACCAGTGCGCTTGCAAACGCCGGGCTCGATGTTTCGGAGGTAGACCACTTTGATTTATACAGTTGTTTTCCGGTTGCCGTCGAGATGGCTTGCAAGGTGCTGGGGTTGGAGATTGATGACCCCAGAGGTTTTACGGTTACCGGGGGATTACCCTATGCTGGTGGTCCGGCCAGTGCCTATACTCTGCATTCCCTCGCTGAGATGGTCCGATGTCTGATCGAAAATCCTGGTCATAAAGGCATGGTGACGGGCAATGGCTGGTTCCTCACCAAGCATTCAGCAACGATTCTGGCATCAAGTCCAATCGATGCACCGCGTAACGGATTGATTGATGATCTACCTTCCGGAAAAATGCAAACCACTGCTCGGGAAGTCAATCCTGAGCCAGATGGACCAGGCATCATCGAAGCCTATACGGTAACCTATGGAAGGGAAGGGAATCCGGAGTGGGGCATCGTTCTGGGCAGGACCAAAGATGGTTCCCGGTTCCTGGCGAATACACCTCAGGATGTCGGCCTGTTGAACGCATTTGTTGCCAATGAGCAGATAGGCGCGGCTGGAAAATTGAGTACAGTTCAGGGCAAAGTGGTGTTTGAACCCTGATAAGGTGGGCGGATAAATCTTCGTAGCCTTGCCTGACTGGATCAATAGTCCTTGATCGAGTGTGATCTTTTTCTGTTGGGTAATATATATATCGTAAGGCTGTTAGTGCAAAAAAACGTAAAGCAATAAAATAGATACAAAAGGTAACTACACACCACCATTTCTCGTAGCACTGCCCTGGATTCTCTTACCGCTATGGTTGAAAACCAAGCTGATCCACCCGAAACGAATTGCACAATACAGATGTAGGTGTAATTGTTTTACTCTCTTGCTCCTGCACTATGCCGAAACCACCACACATGAAAGTTACAAATCGGTAATTGACAGGAACAAATCTCGTTGCGGTTAACTGCACTAACGCTACATTGCCTGCAGCCTGGGAATTTGATTTATTTGACTGTTAATTTTCTGTATTGTCATGTCTCTTCCAAGGCACATGCATGAACGACTCCGAGAACAAGCAGGCCCTGCCAATGGGCTATCGATTGCAAAACTATCGCGTGATGGATGTGCTGGGTGTGGGTGGTTTTGGTGTCACCTATCTTTGCGAGCACATAACATTGGGCCACCAGATTGCGATCAAGGAGTATCTGCCAAACGAGTTTGCCATACGCGACGGCGCTACCGTGCATCCAAAGTCACAGCCGGACCGCGAGGATTTCGAGTGGGGATTGACTCGCTTTCTAGACGAGGCGAAGACTCTGGCTCGTTTCGAACACCGCAACTTGGTCCGGGTTCGGGACTACTTTGAAGCCAACCACACCGCCTACATCGTAATGGATTACG
>JAPOOX010000165.1 GCA_026713185.1 Gammaproteobacteria bacterium | reverse complement strand
CCAAAACAGCACGCCAGATTGACCCGGACATCCCTCCGGTACGGATTGCGTTCGGCGGTGAGGCTGCCGTCCTGAGGCATGGATGGATCACCAATGCCGCAGGATATCACTTTCACAACTGGTATGGTTTTGGCGCTGTTGCCGTGGATGAGGCACTGGCTCTGGCAGGCACTCATACACCGGATAGCCTCGGTGCTTTCACCGAGACCGAATCATTCCAGCAAACTGAGTCTGCCAGCATTCCAGATAATAATGGCCTGGGCGTGACACAGACGCTCAATATCGACGAGTTGAGTGAAAGCGCCACTATCGAATCGGTACGACTGCACATCTCGGTAACGCATCCATTCACCAATGACCTCGGTGTCTATCTTGTTTCACCATCCGGCACCGAGAGCATCCTGAATCCGGTATTCAACGAAATACTGGTTGGAAACGAGGACCTCGACTGGAACCTGCTCAGTAATGCCTTCTATGGCGAATCACCACAGGGTGAGTGGAAACTGAAAGTGATTGACGCGGCGCCCGGTGATTCCGGGACCCTCGATTCCTGGTCGCTTAAGTTTTATCTCGGCGAGCATCCAGCAAGTTAGTCCACTAAAAACCAGCAAGTCAGTGGAAGTCTGTGTAAGAGCAGCAGTCAAAAAAATCGTCATACGGGCTCTTTACTGTTTGAATCAGTCTATGTATTTGGTAGAATTCGATATGGCGACCCTGCAGACATTCAGTGATTATCCCAAGATACTCCGATGCTTCCTGCCGGGGACTTCCCGCCATAATCCATATTCATCCAAATCACGATCGGCATCTGCCCGATGGAGAATGTAATGGCGAAAATATTTAAAGACCCATCACGAACTTTCAGTGAATACCTGTTGATTCCGAGGTTGACCCGTAAAGGGCAGCGACCGGAGAGAGTGGATCTTTCAACTCCCTTATCCGCGATAGAACAGAACCAGCTTCCACGTTTTAAAGTCAATATTCCAGTCGTTTCTGCGTGTATGCAGTCGGTGAGCGGTACACGCTTGTCGGTTGCCCTGGCCAGACAGGGTGGCCTTGGTTTCATCTATTGTTCCCAACCCATAAAAGAGCAGGTGGATATGGTACGGCAGGTAAAGGCGCATAAGGCGGGTTTTGTCACCAGCGATTCCAATATTACGGAAGAGACAACTTTGCGAGAGGTCATTTCCCTGATGGAACGAACCGGACATTCCACCGTTCCGGTGACCAGTGACGGCAGTGCAAACGGTAAATTGAAGGGGTTGATCACAGACCAGGACTTCTGGGAATTTGAAGATAACCTGGATAACAAGGTCAAGCAACACATGACACCTGTAAAGGATGTCATTTATGGTGAGGACGGGATTTCTCTACGGGAAGCCAATAATTTGCTGCACCGCCATAAAAAGGACTGCCTGCCCATACTGGATCGTTCCGGCAATCTGGTTGCACTGGTTTTCAAAAAAGACTACGTGGATCATCGACGGCATCCACTGGAATTGCTGGATGATTCCAAGCGACTGTGTGTTGGTGCGGCAGTCAACACATATGATTTTGTTGATAGGGTACCAGCGTTGATCTCCGCGGGCGCCGATGTATTGTGTTTTGATTCTTCCGACGGATTCAACGAATACCAGATGGAAGGATTGCAATGGATCAGGAAACATTTTGGTAATGAGATTGTATTGGGTGGGGGTAATGTGATCTCCGCGGAGGGATTTGATTATCTTGTGAATAATGAACTGGTGGATTTTGTCAAAGTCGGCATTGGTGGAGGGTCCATCTGCATTACACGTGAACAGAAAGGCATCGGACGTGGCCAGGCTTCGGCGTTGCTTGATATTGTTGAACGCCGTGATGCCTGGTTTAATGAGACCGGGCGGTACATTCCGATTTGCTCAGATGGTGGACTGGCTATTGATACCCAGATTATCATCGCCCTGGCCATGGGAGCGGATTTTGTCATGATGGGCCGGTACTTTGCCATGACAGATGAAAGCCCAACGCCAAAAACCACAATCAATGGTCAGATGTATAAGCCCTATTGGGGGGAAGGCACCAGGCGTGCCCGGAACTGGCAACGGTACAACGAAGGTGTGGAATCCCGGAAAATGATGTTTGAAGAGGGCGTCGATGCATACGTCCCTCTGGTTGGACCGTTGTCCGAAGTACTTGAATCTACCCTGGACAAGCTACGCAGCACGATGGTGAATGTTGGTTCTGACTCACTCTCGGAGTTCCGGGAGCAGGCAATCCTGACCATGGTCTCTGAACAATCGGTGATTGAGGCAGGGACTTCCAACGTGTTTCAGTTCTCACCCAATCGGATTCTGGAGCCTCCTGAATGGGGCAATCCGGGTTAGAAGTTCTCCAGTAGTGAGTTACAATTGCGCCTCCTTGCAGGTTGAGAGATTTTTAAAGTGTTACAGTCGGGATGTACATTCATGAGAATTTTAGTAGCGGCTTTATTATTGTCCGGGATTCCTATGGGCGCTTACGCAGATGGGGAAGAGGGGATAGCAGACCGCATCAGAAAAGCAGGCAACGTTTGCATCAGGGGTATTGAGTGTGTTCAGACTGCCACACCCCTTGAGTCTGTCGGGGAAGACACAGGTGATCAGACTGCTACTGCTATGGAATCTGTCGAGGAAGATATCGGCGATCAGACTGCTGTTGTAGAGCCCGTCTCACAAGGCATGGATCTTGTGAAAGAGAATTACGCAAAAACCTGCGGCATCTGCCATGATGCTGGTGTTGCCAATGCACCTAAATTCGGCGATGCGGAACAATGGGCATCCAGAATCATCAAGGGTAAGGACAGACTGTACATGAGTTCCATCATCGGAATGCCACCAGCCATGCCAGCCAGGGGCATGTGTTTCAGTTGTTCCGACGACGATTTGAAAGCACTGGTGGACTATATGGTGGAAGCGGCCACTGTAACGCCCTAAATCATGCCGGCAGTCTGATAACGATCCAGTTTCCTGAATCCCAGTGCCTCCGTCAGATGCATCGTGGAAATGGATACTTGTCCGTCTATGTCCGCAATGGTACGGGCAACCTTGAGAATCTTGTAATACCCTCGAGCGGACAGGCCCAGGGTCATCATGGCGGTGTCAAGCAGTTTCTGGTCATGATCCTCAAGAGTACAGTGCTCATCTATATCCCTGTTGGAGAGTTCGGAATTGAGCTTGCGGCTTCTCGCCATCATTATTGAGTGTGCGGTGTTCACTTGTTTTAAAGCCTGATCGTGTTCTTCGTCTTTGGGTGCAAATCGCGGGTCGGAGAGAGTTCCTGATGGCAGGGAGGGCACATCGATGTGTATATCAATACGGTCCAGTAAAGGACCGGACACCTTTGAACGATACCGCAATATTTTGTCATTCGTGCATTCGCAGCGATTTGTGTTATCTCCATAATAACCACAGGGGCATGGATTCATGGCTGCGACGAGTTGGAAATTAGCAGGAAAACTGACTTGATGATGAGCCCGGCTGATAATGATTTTCCCTGATTCCAGGGGTTCTCTCAGGACTTCCAATACATGCCGGGGGAATTCCGGTAGTTCATCCAGAAACAGAACACCATTATGAGCCAGGGAGATTTCACCAGGTTTAGGGGGATTCCCGCCACCCACAAGCGCTACGGCAGATATTGTATGGTGTGGTGTTCTGAATGGCCGGCAGCCGAAGGCTTCATTATCGAAAGAATATTTGGATACAGATTGAATCGAAGCTGTAGCCAGGGATTGATCGATGGACATGGGAGGAACCAGGGAAGGCAGCCGGCTCGCCAGCATGGTTTTTCCGCTTCCTGGCGGACCGACAAAAATAATATTATGCCCGCCTGCGGCAGCGATAGTGAGTGCCCGCTTTGCCAAAAGTTGACCCCGAATGTCGGACAGTTCCATGCGGCTGGTTTGTCCTTTCAGACCTGTTGATGGCTGTAACGGCGGGAGCATGGTTTTTTCTTTAAGATGTCTGACGATTTCACTGAGACTGTCTGCTCTGTAGACATTATCGGGTTCTACCAGAGCAGCTTCCTGACTGTTGATGGTTGGGACGACAAGATTTTGTTCCGAGGCAAGATTCTGTATGGTGGCCGGCAGGATACCGTTGACGAAGCGGATATCGCCATTGAGTGCCAGTTCGCCAAGGAATACATAGCGACTGATACTGTCCACGGGTACGATTTCCATAGCTGCCAGAATGCTGATGGCGATGGCAACATCGTATCGTCCACCGCTCTTGGGCAGGTCTGCGGGGCTCAGATTGATGGTCACTCGTTTGTTGGGCATGGAATAACCGGTGTTGATGATCGCTGATTTAACCCTGTCCTTGCTTTCCTTCACAGCAGTTTCCGGTAATCCCACGATAACGACCTGGGGCAGCCCGGTCGATATATCCGCTTCGACGGTTATCAATGGCGCCTGTATGCCAATGGCCGCACGGGAGTAGGTTATTGCAACTGTCATGGTCATGGTGCGTTGAAAACTGCATGGCACTCTGACATAACTGCTAATCACTTGATGTAGGCTTATATCGCCTGCTATTGTCAGTGATCTCCCTGATTTAAATGCACCTGTATAGTGCATTTGTGATTGAGGAAAGTGCAGAGACGGAGCGTCGAGAATGTGTAATAATGGTCTGCATAACTTAACTCATTGATTTTTGAATTATTTTATAACTTGGCACGGTCGATGCTCTGAGTTTGTGGCCTGACGTAAACGATAGTTGTTTGTACATCAGAGGAAAAACTATATCTGAGTTTCAATGAAATAGACGGAAGTAGACATAAGAACCCAACGTTTGGATTTGCTTACTCAAATATTGTGGTGGAAATATCTTTGGCCTCAAATTGGTTTTTAGGGTACCAAAGAGATTGTATTTTCGATACATTGGGGTAATGGGACAATCCTGGAGAAGGAGACATAAATGAAATTAGTCACGGCAATTATCAAGCCATTCAAACTTGATGATGTAAGGGAAGCGCTCTCGGACATTTCTGTCCAGGGGATGACAGTAACGGAAGTGAAGGGTTTTGGCCGCCAGAAGGGGCATACTGAACTTTACCGGGGTGCGGAGTATGTGGTTGATTTCCTGCCAAAAGTAAAGATTGAGGTGGCCATAGGTGACGAAAACCTGGATGGCGTTATTGAGGCAATATCCAATATCGCCAATACCGGCAAGGTAGGAGACGGCAAGATTTTTGTAACGCCTCTCGACGATGTTGTGCGTATCCGGACTGGGGAAACCGGTAACGAAGCGGTTTAACAGGTTTCCTGAAATCATGAAGGGTACGCAGGTGCCCTTCAATTCCTGTTGATCGCTATCCTGCGAGATTCGCCCCAACTTCAAATTAGCCTGGGAATCTGTAAAGTTCTGTAAAGGGTTACAGTTGTTTAATTCTTCATCTTCTTTGTCGAACCGATCAGATGGAATATCAAAGCACCCGAGGTAAAGTATCTGGATTGACTTTCAAAGAGGCTGTCATGATGGGTCTTGCCCTGGATGGCGGTCTTCTGGTTCCTCAATCCATACCTGATGTGTCAAATCAGTTGTCAAACTGGAGAGGCCTGGACTATCAGGATCTGGCATTTGCCATCATGCGGCTTTACATGAATGACATTGCTGACGATGTCCTGAAATCGTTAATCAACAAGAGTTACGCAACCTTCGATGATCCGCTTGTAACACCGGTCAATCCCGTCGGAGACATTCATGTTCTGGAACTCTTCCATGGTCCGACGCTGGCGTTTAAAGATGTGGCACTGCAGTTTCTGGGTAATTTGTTCGAAGTCATCCTTGAGGATGAAGACAGCCACTTGAATATTCTGGGAGCTACCAGTGGAGATACGGGTAGTGCCGCGATTGCCGGTGTCAGGGGCAAGGACCGTATCAAGATCTTTATTCTCTATCCGGAGGGTAAAACCAGTCCGCTACAGGAGCGGCAGATGACAACCGTTCTGGACGACAATATTCACAACATTGCCCTGCAGGGAAGTTTTGACGACTGTCAGACGCTGATGAAATCCATATTTTCCGACCTCGAATTTAAACGGAAGAATCGACTGGGTGCGGTAAACTCGGTTAACTGGGCCAGGGTACTGGCCCAGATTGTCTACTATTTCCACGCCTGGTATCAGCTTGGATGTCCGGAGAAATTCAATGTTTCTGTACCCACTGGGAACTTTGGCAATATTTTTTCCGGGTTTGTTGCAAAACGAATGGGTTTGCCAATCCACCGATTGATACTGGCTACCAACAGTAATGATATTCTCGCCCGGTTCTTCAATTCCGGTCGATACAGGCCGGGAGATGTACAGTTCAGCGAAAGCCCTGCCATGGACATTCAGGTCGCCAGCAATTTTGAACGCTATCTGTTTTACAAACTGGGCCAATCCGGTTCCAGGGTTACGGAATTCATGGACGACTTTGTGCGAAAAAGGTCGGTTAAGATCAACTACAACACTCGAAAACCGGATGCAGACTTTATTTCAGCATCCGCAACCGATGAAGAGACCATAAAAACCATCAAAAAGTACCATGAACAATATGATTACCTGGTTGACCCACACACAGCGGTTGGTATTCATGTGGGTACGGCATTGCATACTGACAACATTCCATTATTGTGTCTGTCTACGGCTTATCCTGCAAAATTCGAAAAAGCCATGAACCGGGCGCTGCCTGGAGTAGAAGTGACTCATCCTGCGTTGGCAGGGTTATTGGACCTGCCGGAGCGTAAAGAGATCATGCCGGTTGATGAGACGGCGGTCAGACAATATCTGGTTGAGCATACATGACAACTGTGGGTATGACCTGCAACATGCGCCTTACAGACCTGTCCTCGAATGACGGAAATTTACAGCGCGATAGTGATGAAGTTCCAGGGCATCAAGCTGGATAATCAATGATCGTGCCGACTGCGTCCGTGAGGTCACGAACGTGATTAATGGTTACGTCCGCTGTGGTCATTCCCGGTTCTCGATGTCCATTGTTAATCCAGATGGTATGCAGGCCAAGATTGTTGGCAGCGTCAATATCCAACACCGGATTATCACCGACATAGATCATTTCATCGGGTGAAACCTGAGTATAGGACAGAGCATGTTCAAATAAGTCGGGTTCCGGTTTGGGAGCGCCAACCTGTTCCGCCGAGAACGAAAAGGAAAAATAAGGCCGAAGCCCAAGTCGATCTATATCCGCATTACCGTTGGTTAATGCACCGAGAACGTATCGGTCAGATAGCTCTACAATCGCTTCCATGGCGCCTTCATGGAATTCAATATCATTTCTGGCCGCAAGGAAGACTTTCATGGCTTCATTGGAGAGGTGAGCAGCATCGGTCTTGCCAATGCCACTCAGTAGCATCGCTCTCTCTATGATGTACCGTCTTAATGCGGTGATTCGATGGAGGAGTTCCGGCATCTCTTGCAGCACCTCTTCCCTGAGTGCCCGCATTGTGGCCATGGTGTATTTCATTTCCGACAGGTTGGCAGTAAGCCATTCGTCAAGCCGGGTCTCTGCCTTCTCAATAACAGGCTTTACTGCCCACAGGGTATCATCCAGATCAAAACCTATGACCTTGATCACTTCCGGTTACTGTCTGACGGTTGTGTTTGGGGCTCTTTTATTCCGGGTTCCTGTTTTTTGGTCTCTTGTTTTCTGGGCTCTTGTTTTTTAGATCGGGGATGTGCCTTGTCATAAACATCAGCCAAATGCTGGAAATCAAGGTGTGTGTAGATCTGCGTTGTACTGATATCGGCATGTCCCAACAGTTCCTGAACGGCTCTCAGGTCCCCGGAAGATTCCAGCAGGTGGCTGGCAAATGAATGGCGCAGCATGTGCGGGTGGACGTTACCCGAGACTTGCTGATGACGTGTCCAGTGTCGAATACGGGTCTGGACATTCCGGGGGCTGATGCGATTCCCGCGTTGACTGATGAACAGGGCCGAAGGATCAGGGTTGGATCTGCATTTTTCGGGTATTTTCCTGCGAATGTCCAGCCACGCTGCCAGTGCATCTTCTGCCTTGGAGCCAACAGGCACTACACGTTCCTTGTCGCCCTTTCCCCTGACTTTGATGTTACCTTCTTCAATATTGAAGTCGTCAATGTCTGCACCTACCAGTTCAGCAAGTCGCAGGCCGGAGGAATAGAGCAATTCCAGTATTGCCTTGTCCCGGATGCCATGCCATTTTGAACTTTTCATATCCAGTAGTTGATTCACCTGGTCTGCATCCAGGGTACCTGGAAGTTTTCGTGTCGATTTTGGTGCTGATAGCCCCTGTGCCGGATTGTGCTTCACCAGCCCCTCACGGTTCAGAAAATTGTAAAAAGTACGGACAGAGGAAAGACAGCGCTGTAGGGATCGGCCCGAAAGCCCAAGACGACGGCCGGATGCGAGATATTGTCGAAGATGATGTGGTGCAAGCCGCTCCCAGTTTTCAATATCCATCTGCTCACAGAAGCCTGTCAGTGATCTGATATCTCTGGCATACGCCTTTACAGTATTGGGTGAGAGATTCCTTTCATATTCCAGGTGTCGAAGGAAATCGTGCAGCCATGTTAGTTGATTCTCAGCCGCTTTGTGCATTTCGATGGTTACGATTTAAGGTTTTTAGGCAGTAACAACGCCAGTATATCTGCAAGAAAGTCGATGAATACCGTGCCATGTGATGGTTTAAAGTAATCCAGTTTGTTGCTGCCAATCGCCAGCAGGGCAATCAGTTTATCGGTGCGGATGGTGAGAACTGCTGCTGACCGTACCTTAATGCTGGCTTGTCGGAACAGATAATCCTGCTCTGCCGGTCTGAGGCTACCCAGGGTTGGTTTCTTCGACCGCATCAGCGCTCCGATATGTTCCTGGGCACTGTCTTCGGTAACGACGATGGTGCAATGGTTAATTTCTTCTGGTTTGGAATCAAATAAAATCAAGCTGTAAGCCGAGCAGTCGAAATCCATGGTCAGACAATTTTCTATCTCATTGAAAAATGTGTCCCTGTCATTGCTTGCCAGCAAGCCCAATAGCAGCGTACGGCATTTTTCAAAAGTAGCATTGTTTTTTTCGGCGATTTCAAACAGCTCATTGAGTTTCAGACGGGATCTTAAGTTCTTTTCCCGCAGTACCCTGACCTGTCGTTCCACCAGAGAGATGGAACTGCTGTCATCCTGCCTGATAGCCATCTTCTGCAGTAATTGATCCCGGTTCTGGAAAAAGTCCGGATGTTGCTCCAGATACTCGGCGACGTGCTCCGGACTGAGCATGATGTTGTTTTCATTTTGCTCACTCATGCAGGAAACCTCCCTTCGAATACTCGACAGGTAGACCCCGTCATGAAAATGTCGGAATCCTTTCCGGCCCATTTGATTTGTAAATTGCCTCCAGGCAGATTGACCTTGACGTCTGCATCGAGAAGTCCCTGTAATCTGCCTGCAACCACTGACGCACAAGCCCCGGTACCGCAGGCTCTTGTTTCTCCAACACCACGTTCAAAAACTCTGAGGGCGACTTCATGGGTTGAAATGATTTGCATAAATCCGACATTGACACGCTCGGGAAATCGCTCGTGTGTTTCGATTAATGATCCCAGTCTATTCACCGGTGCAGTAGAAATGTTGTCGACCCTGATGACAGCATGGGGATTACCGACATTGACGGCAGTCATTCTGATGGATTCTTCCGCTCCATGCCGGTTGGCGGTACAGTCAATCCCTGTTGCATGGATGTGGTCTTCCACGAGAGGAATGGCAAGATCATAGGTGACGCAGGTGCTGTCTGCCAGAAATGGAATGTTTTCCGGTTCAAGTCTGGGACTGCCCATATTAACGGTGATATTGCCGTTTTTTTCAAAACTGCAATGGATGCAACCCGTGTTGGTTTCCAGTGTAAGTTGTTTTTTGGTCGTCAGACCACGGTCACGGACGAATCGTGCAAGACAACGTACACCGTTACCACATTGACCCACTTCCGAACCGTCAGCGTTATAGATTCTATAGTGAAAATCAGCGTCGGGATTCAGAGGCGGTCCTACGGTAAGCAACTGATCAAACCCGATACCCTGTCGACGGTCTGCCAATTGGCGAATTTTGTTTTCACTTAATCTGAAGTTTTGAGATACCAGATCAAGAAGCACAAAGTCGTTACCGAGTGCGTGCATTTTGGTAAATCTTAATAGCATGTTGTTAGATTACTTGAGCGCTTTACGATTGCAAGTCTGGTCCTCATCCTGGTCCAACCCGGGCAGGATTGATTCCAGCGCCAACTGATCCTCCATGGTTTCTCGACGGCGAACACAATAATGACGTTCGCCGGAAACCAGAACTTCGGCGGCCCTGTTTCTGGAATTGTAATTGGAACTCATGACAAAACCATAAGCCCCTGCCGTATGAATCGCGATAAGGTCACCGGCTTGAATTGCAAGATCCCTGTCTTTTGCCAGGAAATCACCGGTTTCGCACACAGGGCCGACAATGGACCAGGTTTTTTTACCGGCACGATGTTTAACTTCACTGACTTTCTGCCAGGACTGGTATAACGCAGGTCTGATCAGATCGTTCATGGCCGCGTCTACAATGGCGAAATTGCGGTCTTCGTTACTTTTCAGCAACAGGACTTCGGACAGTAATATACCGGCGTTGGCAATAATGAATCGTCCTGGCTCAAACATGAGCTTTTGTGGGTGGTTGCCCAGCTTCTGCAGGATCGCATTGGCATAGGCATCTGTGGAGATAGGGATTTCATCCCTGTACCGGACTCCCAGACCACCTCCCAGATCTATATGCCCGATCTCGATACCCATGCGCGTCAGTTCATCCACCAGTTCCAACACCTTGTCCAGGGTATCGATGACTGGAGCAATTTCTGTAATCTGGGAGCCGATGTGGCAGTCAATCCCGACAACTTGAAGATTAGCTGACTGATGCGCTTTCTCATAGAGTTTCAATGCAGCGTCCGGGGTTACACCAAATTTGTTTTCACGGAGACCCGTTGCGATGTAAGGATGGGATCCTGCGTCAATATCCGGATTGACCCTGATGGAGACAGGGGCAATACGATTGGTTTGTGTAGCAATGGTTTCCAACAGACCCAGTTCAGTGTCAGATTCGATATTGAAACAGGCAATGCCTGCCATAAGGGCATCGAGTAATTCCTGCTTCGTTTTTCCAACACCCGAAAATACGACCTTTGCAGGGTCACCACCTGCTCTCAGTACGCGTTGTAACTCACCACCAGAGACAATATCAAAACCGGCGCCGGCGTTTGCCAACAGACTCAGAATTGCAATGTTGGAATTTGCCTTGACTGAATAACACACCTGGTGTGGATGATGCTCGAATGCCAGGTCGAATTCATGGTATGCACTTTCAATGGCGGAACGACTGTAGACGTAAACAGGTGTTCCGTATTGGCTGGCGATCCGGGACAGTGGAACGTCTTCCGCGTGAAGTTCTCCATTGCGGAAGGAGAAGCTAGAGGAGTTCTTTTTCACGATCGGCAGCCGGGTAATTTTCAGTCACATTGGTCTCTTCTTCGTCCGGCAAAAACAACGGTCCCTTCTGGCCACAGGCAGTCATGAGCAGAATCAACATGAGTACTTGCAGATACTTCATCGTCGTAATGTCTGGAGGAAAGTCGTACAGTATACTGCGTGATGAAAACAATCAAATAGAGCAGGAGAGGATACTGTGCAGGATGCTGAATACCACGCACTTGTGGACGCGCTTTTCTACGACCTGGAAGACAAAATTGACAATCTGGACCAGGATGTGGAAATCGATTCCGAGGAGGGTGTTCTCAACATTGTATTCCCCAACGGAACGACCATTGTGATCAGTCGCCAGATTGGTAATCACGAGGTCTGGATAGCGGCTAAATCAGGTGGCTATCACCTGTCCAGGGAAGAAAACAACTGGCGTTGCAAGGCGACGGGAGAAACCCTGATGACATTAGTGAATCGCGTCATCAGTGAGCAACTGAATACTTGAATCCATCGTTGTGCTGGGCTAGAGTGGCATTATCAGGTTTCCTGCCGTGGCGGCCTAAGCGTATTGGCCTTCCACCGCACGAGCCACGTGGAGTAATTTACTCCTTCACCGGATTTTGGAAAATGTTATAGGATGAGACTGACTGAAGAAGTCATACTACTCTTGCTGAACGATGAGAGCGGCTACCTTGAACAGGTTGCAGGTTGGAATCTCTCCTGTGTTCTTGCCGGCGCCGTCCTCGCAGACCTTGCCCTTGAGCTTAGAATCGACACCGATCTCGAGTCGCTGTCGCTGAATGATGCAACGCCTCTGGGAGACGAAATTCTCGACCCGGTACTGGCAGACATTGCTGAAGATCCCGAAGCACGCAGTATTCAATACTGGGTCGAGAAGATAGGAAACAATTCGGACGAAATCCTGGATCAGGTTTTTGAACGGTTGGTGAAAAACGGGATCCTGGAGCATGCGATCGGCGGATTCTGGTCTCTCACACGTAACGCGACACGGGCTGGATTCGATGTGTCCAGCGGTCAAACCCAGGCAATCGTACGCCAGCGAATCATCGATACGATTCTGGGAGACGGCATACCCGACCCCCGCGACGCCATACTCATCGGTCTTGCCGATGCCTGCGACGCATTCAGGTTCCTTTTGCTGCCGGATGATTACGAGTCATCAAAAGACCGTATCAAGCTGTTGGGCAGGCTGGACCTCATCGGTCAATCCGTAGCATCTGCAGTGGCGGTGACATCGGTCCGTCGCACCATTGCGATTGCGACCAGACCGATTCCCAATGTCAACCTTTTGAAACTGCTGCGCAAAAAATCGCTCAGGGAAGGAAATACATCAAAACTGCTGGCCGATCTTTACCGCGATTATGGTCCTGTCTTCGCAATCAAGAAGCCTTTTACCAGATCGAAAGTTATCTTCCTCTCCGGAAACGCAGCCAACATCTGGGTCCACCGGCACGGCCGGCTGCATCTGCGATCGAGGGAATTCATGAGGGATCTGGAGGCCGTGTTTGGCGCATCGAGAAGCCTGCCTGGCATGGATGGCGCCGAACATTACCGCATGCGCAAGGCGCTGAAGACCCCCTTCAGCCCAAACCGCATAAACGAACGCCTCGGAGAAATGCTCCGGGAGATTCGGTTGGTCCTGAATACATGGAACGAAGGCGAGGTGATCAAGGCCCGGGAGTCATGCCTAAAAATCTTTTCAGGTCAACAATCTCAATATGCATTGAGCATGAACATCTCGGAACAGATGGATGACATCCTCATGTACAAGAACCGGGCGTTGATTACCCATGTGCAAGGTTCCCTGCCGAGGTTCATGCTTCGAACGCCGCGAATGTCCGCTATCCGACGGCGTATAGAAGATGTCTATTCCATGATACAGAGGTTACACACACCAGCACTGCGCGAAAACAAACCCCGCGACCTGGCCGACGACCTACTCAGCCTGCACGCCAGTGATCCTCAATATTTTCCTGAAACCGATGTCAAATTCGCGCTGTTAACATCGCTTGTTGCAGCCCTCTATATGGGGAATGCCCTCACTTTCTCACTCTATAATTTGTTCACTCATCCTGGCATCTATCAGCGCGTGCGCAGGGAAGCAGAGGCGCTGTTTGGTGATGGCGACCTGCAACCGGAGGACCTTACAAAGGAGGCGATGGATACCACGCATCGGCTGATTCTTGAGACCCTTCGACTCTATCCCATCATACCCATGCAGTTGAGAGATGTCATGAATGGCTGCATCGTAGAGGGTTATGAGTTACCCGTTGGGCAGCGTATTGTGGTCGGGTCCACTGCTGTCCATTACCTGGAAGAAAATTATCCGGACCCGCTCAAGTTCGATATCGACAGGTATCTTCCCGGTCGCGAGGAGAATATGAAACACGGCGCATTTGCTGCCTATGGGTTGGGTACACATACCTGCCTCGGGTCGAGAGTGGTGGAATATGAATTAGCGATAACCATTCTGATGGTCGCGTACTATTTCGAGCTTGAAGTGCTATCAGCAGACAAGCCGCTCAAAATCAATGCATTCCCGACCACCGGCCCTCGCAAGTCGCTCAAGTTCCGCATCAAGTCCAAGCGACCAATTGGAGTTGGAGCAACAGGCAACGCCTGCATAGATTTATCTGCAAAGGCTGAAATGGCGCCCCATGGACCGGGGAAAATTCATAACCGGACCTGCCTGGGATAAATAGAAGTCCTCGCCAGTCGTGTCATTTACCATCAAGAGACGCCAGTTGCTCGACGCTTCATCATGTCTTACGGTCTATGGCCATCAGCAAGGGCGGGAGGAGCAGGAAATCGCAGACCAGCGCGAAACCGACCGTGAGCGCTACCAGGAGGCCAAGCATCCAACTGATCGCAAAACCCGATGTGGCGAACACCAGGAAGCCCAGCACCAGGATCATGGTTGTGGTGAACAGCGCACGACCCACCGAATTAAAAGCGGAACGCACCGCCTCGGACGGGGAAAAGCCCTCGCGACGCGCCTTGAGATATTTGCTCATGAAGTGAATCGTGTCGTCGACAACGGTGCCGAAAGCAATTGCGGTTACCAGAGAACCGGCGGGACCCACCTCGCTGTATAGATAGCCCCAGACGCCAAAAGCCATGGCCGCGGGGATGAGGTTGGGTACGAGGCTGACAAGACCGAGGCGCAGGCTTTTGAAAACCCCGATCAGAATCAGCGAAATGAGGACCATGCCGGTGACCGTACCCCCCAACATGCTCTTGGCGTTCTGTATCGCCAGATGGGCGAAGATGAGACTGTACCCCGATGCCTCGGTCGCGAGGTCGGGTGCGTTGGCGCGGAGCCACTCCTGCCCGCGTACTTCAAGCCTGCGCAGCTCCTCGGACTTCAGTCTGTGGAGCGTGACGGTCATCCGCGTCGAGGATTTGCCGATGTCCATGCGGTTGTTGAGGTCCATGCCGAAGGGAACCGAAAGCTCGTAGAGCAGCAGGTACTGCGCGGCAAGCTCGGAGTCTTCGGGTAGTCGGTAAAAGGCCGGGTCGTCGCCGTGCATGTTCTTGTTGAGACGTTTCATGATGGCTGAAAACGTCTGAACATGCGCCACTTCCGGTTGTGCACGGTACCATTCGGCGAAAGCGTCGATCTTGCGCAGATATTCGGGATCGGTGATGCCGGCTTCGCGACCTGCGCTCAGGCTGTATTCCAGGGTTTCTACGCCGGTCAGGTTCTCAATGACAAAGTCCGTGTCGCGCCGGAACTCATAACGCTCATCCAAATGCTGTGTCCAGTTGTCAGTCAGTTCGACACGGGGCACACCGGATACCAGGGCGACGACAACGATAAGCATGGACCATAGCAGGAGTGTGCGGCGCGCAATGACGAAAGCGCCGAGGCGATCGAAGAAAGGGGATTGCCCGGCGGGTACAGGGCGCGCGCGCAACGGCAGGACCGACAACAGCGCCGGCAGAATCGTCATGGAATACACAAAGGTGGTCAGCATACCGAACGCCACCAGGTTGCCGAGAATCCGAAAAGGCGGAGAGTCCGAGGCGTTCATGCTGAGGAACCCGATCATCGTCGTGGCTGTCGTAAGGAACATCGGCCAGGCATTGTCGCGCAGCGATTCGACGATGGCCGTGTCCCTGTCCAGACCACGGCCCATACCGGACGTGATGGTCGCGAAGATGTGGACCGAGTGCGCGATTGCGAGTGTCATGATGATGATGGGAATGCCGGAGTTGGCGGCGTTGAGCACCAAACCGGTCCAGCCGATGACGCCCATGGTCGATACGATGACGAAAATGATCACGACAACAAGGGACAGTGTGCCCAACAGGGAGCGCAGAAGGATAGCGGCGACGGTCACGATGACGAGGAATGCAAAGGGCACGAGAATCCCCATATCGTCCTGGGCCGCATCCGACATTATCCGGTTCACAAAGATATTGCCGGTCAGGTGATAGTCGATATCCGGATGATTCAACCGAGCCTGGTCCAGGAGGTTGTGGATATTGTTAAAAATCTCTATTTCCACGTCGTCCAAATGCTCAGGCATGGCGAAACTGATGACCAGCCCGGCAACGCGCCCGTCGTGGGAGACGAGACGGCCCGCGATACTGCTCTCATTTAACGCAATCATTCTGATCCGCGCGAGATCGTCATCGCTGAGGGACCCCGGGTCGTTCACGAGCGGCTCGACTATCAGGTCGTCCTCGAACGCCTCGCTTGGATTATAGTTGGTAAGGGAGTCGACCCGGCTGGACAAGGGCAACTGCCATGAGGCCTCGGTCAACTCCTCGATGGCTATGAGCGACTCGCGGGTGAATACTGATCCCTCCCTGGGCGCGATTGCGATCACCGCCGCATCGGTCGCTGTATAGGTATCCTCCAGGGCGTCGAATGCAACGAGTTGAGGATTGTCCTCGTCTAACATGTCGCGCCAGTCGTTGGAGATGGAAATGAAGCGAAGGCCGGCTGCCAGAACCAACATGACAGCCACGGACAACGCGAGCACCAGCCATCGGTATCGCAATGTAAAAGCAATGTATTGGTCCAGAGAGAAAGATATCATGGCTTCGCTGTCCAGTGGCTTGCAACCGATTTTAACCCGCCGGTTCCAATAGCGGTTGTTGGATACCGATCATCGCAATGCGGCTGTTGCAGTGGAAGGCCATGACGCTCAGGCTGCCACGGCAGGTAGCCTTGTGGAGCCAACTTTAGCCCAGCGGAAAAATGGATTCAAGTGTCTGTGCTGTAGGTGGCGTGCTCACTTGTAATATCTGCAGTGGTAACAACGAGCCCGGCTTGCTTATCCCTGTGGAGAACTATGGCTCATTCAAGTTCCAGTCGTAGTCGTCATCAAATTTTGTGAACTTTTGGAGCTGTTCAGCAAGATCGGGTTCTGCATACTTTTTGAGATGTTCAAGTACAGCTTCGTCCGTGCTACCAAAGTCGTCTTTCCACCAGTCGAAGATGCTCGAAACTGTTAGTCTGTCCCCTTCAATTGATACACCTCTGGGGTGATTCACATAATCGCTGGAACCTTCTTCCAGCAGCCGTTCCAGGTTATCCGACCGATACACCTCGGGTGAGAGATTCGGGCACCCGATGCTCGCACAATTAATCGCATAATGAATCCTTGGATCCCGCCAGATGGGCCTTAGAATGCCGTGCTCTATGTTATTCAGAGTGAGATTCTGGTCCTGGACGATGATAAGTTCTTTGTCCCAGGGGCCAAAGTTGAACAGACCACTCTTGATTTCCCTGATTGACTCAACCGGATATCGTCCGGTGACGACATGGACCGTCAGTGCATTGTAGAGATTGATCCAGTACGCCAACTGTTCCTGCCTCGCATATTGACGAGGGTCGAGGGAAGTCAAAGATACCAGGTATTTTCTCAAGGATTGTTGATCACCTTCACTATCCTTTAAAGCGGCATAGTTGAATCGGTGAATACCGGAAGCATGTTCGGCGTCCAGATAAACATTCAGCAATTCCTGCCAGGAACTGTGATCAATTGATCTGGTATTTGATTCATCGCTGGTATTCCAGAAAGGTATCAATTCTGGACTTTGGGCGGCACCGGCTCCGAACGTCCAAAAAAGCACGAGGAAGAGTGTTGTGCACAGACCTGGAAATTTCATTGGTGGTTACTCCTGGTCAAGATTTCTCAACGGGGAAGGAATAAGGAACAATCTGTTCTAGAAATTGTATGTCAAATTCAGCGCAATGAAGCTGTCTCGCCGGGTCGTATAAATGATGTCCTTTTCGTCGACGTCCATGAAGACAATCGTTTCCAGATTCAGGGACCACTGATCAGAGATGCGCCTTTTTAAAACCATGCTCAGGGTTCGCGTAGAATAGTCCATATCTGCCAGAATGCCGGCAATGAGATTTGTGCTTTGTGTATCGTTCAACGCAAGGCGAACGGCGAGGAACATGTCGTTCTGGAACTCAGTGGATGAATGTTCCCGCTCCTGTCGCAGGTCGTAATTCCATTCAGCAAGCAGGCCGAAGTCGGCCGCCGAACCCAAAACTGAGTTGAAGGTGTATTCGCCGCCCAGGACGAAAGCGGTGTAGTCCTCTTTCGCGCCCATAAGATTACTGGCGCCTTCACGGCGAAGAGCTTCCAGCTTGAACAGCCAGGACTCTATGGTAAGTTGACCGTCCATACTGTACTGGCGAATCTGTTCGTAGTGTTGAACCAGTGACAATGTGCCATCAGCATCCAGATTCGGCATGAAAACAGGATCCCGGTTGGTGCCGTCGAATACGCTTAAGCCGACGTCGAACGGTCCGAAACTGTTACTGTAGCGTGCGGCGAGGTCCACGTGCCACTCCCCGGCGGCGCTTTCGTATTCAATGTGTTCATCGTCTATGAGGATAGAGGAACGCAGGCGGCCATGGACGCCCGGAAAGGTGCGCGCACGGTGATACGTCAGGGCAAAAAATTCCATGATACCCCGTTCCGTGGACCAGGTGAGGTGTGCCATGGGTTGGCCCAGTTTGCTTTCTCTGTTTGGATTTTCGACGAGGTCGGTCTGGTTGATGATGTCGACGAGGTGTTGCGATTCGGTGACTCCCCAGAACACGCGGTCGACACCCAGGCGCATTTCCCATTCCCCATCACCGATTTCACCAAAAACAAGGAAGTAGGCTTCGCGTAAATCGGCGTGGGTGCGCTGCGAGTCTGCAGTGTCTAACCGAAAAAACGGTGCGATTTGGATACTCCAGCTTCCATCGTAGTCTGTGAGAAAGAGTTTCGGTTTCGCAACAAAGCCGGTTGCGTATGCGCGCTGTTCGGCATAGGCGCCATTTTGGGGATACCACAGGTTCTCGACGTCCAGGCTTCCAAAAATGTCGAGTTCGTAGTTTTCGGCCCCGTAGCTCACTCCGGAGAGAAGGGCCGTGGCCAATATCAAGACGGCGGCCTGTGGCATCAGCGCATCCGTTTCAGTCCGGTCTGGGTGAAGTCGCTTTCTTTGAGTTCGGTGCGGAACCTGAAATCCTTCCATGTCACCACGGTGCTCTTACCCGTCAGGTGGTTGACCATTGACATTTCACCGGCCTGCCAGAAGCGATCCAGATACAGATTGTAATCACTAATCGTGAGCGTCTTCAGGTGTGAATTCTTCTTGTCGTAGTACTCGACCTTCCAGATGCGAAGTTCGTCCTTGTCCTGCCATACGAGCAGGCGTTGATAGCCCGATCTTTTGTCCAGCGGGAAGCGTTCGACGACCGTGCATGTCATCTCAAGGCAAGGCTCATCACGCAGGTAACGGTAGGTATATTTCTCTACCTCCGGGGTGCCCAGGTCTTCATAAGCAAATTCGCTGCCCATGAATGAGCCGGACTGGTTCGATGAACTGATGCGCTTGACTCTCTTCAGTGCGGGTAAATAGAGCCATTGATCGTCGTCGCTCTCCTTGTGTGTGTGGACGAGTAGCGCGGTGCCCTGGACGTCGCGAGGGCGATCGAAGACGAACAGGCTTTTGTTACCGCCTCCGTCCGTCTCGAGAACCTTTACACGGAGCTGGCGCAGGCTCTCCTTTCCCTGCTTGTTGCGCAGCACCATGCTCTGTTCGGCCGTGAAATTTTCAAAACCTCTCCCTTTCTCACGGGTCTCGCGTGCGATCTGTAACCCCTTTTCTTCTGGCGTTGCCTCCTCTGCGTATAGTGGTGCAGACGGATACGCCAGAATACAGGCGCAGACTGCGAGAAGCGGTAGAGTAGTGCGAGCGATATGAGCGTTCATCATTCTATATTCCGGTCGATATTCATCTGCAAAAAATTCTCATCAAACATGACGAAGAAAATCCAGGTATGTCGGCCTGATTGCTCCGCGACAGCGGCGGGGCGGGTTTTTGGCCCGCTGAAGGCTCTCACGAATAATTTCCTGACATGTAACCTATGGCGTTTTTCGATGGTTCGACTTTACCAGTTTCCTGAATAAAATTCTTCAAAAATTGAACCTGCCCATTCAACGATGTATCTTACCTGCAAATTAATGGGGTCAGGCTTTAATGGGGTCAGAGTAAATCCAGCCCATTAATCAGGAGAGATATAGCGTGCGAAAACTCGTCATCAGTATGCTTGCCCTGTTCCGGCGCGTTTCCCTGTTCATCTGGAAATTACGCGGCAAGACTGAAGACGATGTATCTGCTCAGCGGGTTGTCAGCGGTCAGTCCTGGAACGAATTCTGTGACACCTTGAAAGCCGCGGGAGCTGCTTTACAGTTTCCGGCAACTCCGCGTGATGCTTTCAATCAGGCTGAAGGGTACCGGTACCTTAGCCGGATAACCCGTGCCGGATTAATGGCTTTCATCGAGCATGCCGACCCGAATGCGCCGGTGTTGCATCGGGTGGTCAATGAAACCACCAAGCTGGGCGCCGACAATCCCGATAATTTCTATCAGACCGCCGCTTTGAACGGCAACTACGAATATCGCATCACAGGCCACCGCAATACCATTGCCTATCTGAGTTTTGGTACGCAATCCGGCAACTACGGCCAGGGCGGTGGATTGCCTCCCACCGGGCATATTGAGGCCAGGCAGATGGATATCGGTGAAGACGGTTATTTCGAGATGATATTAAGCAGCAAGCCGCAAAGTGGAAACTGGCTGCCGATGACCCCTGAGTCGGGTACTCTGGTAGTGCGCCAGACCTTCCTGGACCGCAATGCGGAGACACCGGCGGAACTGCATATTGAACGCATCAACTGCACTGAAGATGAGCGGCGTCCTTCCCTGTTGACACCAATGCAACTGGACCGGGGACTGCAAACCGTGGGGACACTGGTAGCCGGAGCGCCGCTGCTGTTTGCCAAATGGGCACGTGACTTTCAGCAACACAGTAACCAGTTGCCGCAGTTTGACCCTGATGTGTCATTGGCCGCCGGGGGAGACCCCAATATTGCTTACTATCACAGCCATTGGGCGATTGCGGAAGATGAAGTATTGCTGATTGAAGTAACGCCTCCACAGTGTGAATACTGGAACTTTCAGTTAAGCAATTATTGGATGGAATCCCTGGATTATCGCTATCATCGCATACATACCAACAAGCATCTGGCACAATATCAGGCAGGTGGACCAGTGCGTCTGATAGTTGCGCATCGGGACCCGCACCTGCCTAACTGGATAGAAACGGCGGGTCACTGTAGTGGCACCATGTGTTTTCGTTGGGTAAAGGCAGTTGAACACCCGCAACCGACAACCCGGCTGGTGAAATGGGACGAACTGCAAAATTTGGACTGAGTATAAAAAGCTCATGAGCAAGATGGAATTTGTGTCTTCCACGAACTATATGCAGCCATACCGGCCGTTACCGGTCAGGCTGTTGAACCTGCTTGGCCGGAACAGGGCGTCGAGCAGCTTGCAGACGGATGCGCTTATCGCACAGGCGAAACAGAAGACCGGACTGGATGATCTCGGTGATGACAGCTTTCGCCCGGCCCTTGATACGCTGATCGATGCCATCAATAAAGAAGCTGAATTGACCCTGGTGGGAAGGATGATCCAGAAGTCAAAGCTGTTAAGTGCCCTGATTCAACGGTTGCGGGTGGCAGCGTTGCTCAAGCGACATCCAGAGATACACTCTGTTGACCCTGGACGGATCATTATGATTACGGGATTGCAACGCACCGGCACAACTTTATTACATCGATTGTTGCATTCTCACCCGCAGGTCCGCGGTATTTCCGGAGCAGAATCACTGGAGCCCGTGCCGATAAATGCCATGCACAACACCAGGAAGACAAACTTCCGAATGCGCGCAATGGCAGCCGAACGCCTCATTGCCTGGCTGTCACCGGATTTCATGGCCGCGCATCCGATTGCGCATGAGGCGCCGGAAGAAGACGTCATGTTGCTGGATTTGAATTTCATGAGCCAGTTGCCGGAGGCCATTCTACATGTACCGTCTTATTCACAATGGCTGGAACAGCAGGACCATACCCGTACCTATGAGTATCTCCGTACTATGCTGAAGATTCTATGCTGGCAATGGCCGACACCCAATCGTGTACTGAAGACTCCTCATCATCTGGAATATCTGGATGTATTTTCCAGAATCTTTCCTGATGCCACTATTGTGCAAACTCATCGTGACCCGCTTAAGACATTACCTTCTTTTTGCAGCCTGGTTGCACACAGCCGCGCCATATTCAGTGACCATGTTGATCCGGTGGAAATTGGCCGGCATTGGGGCAGGAAAAACCGCCGGATGGTTGACTCGTCCCTGCAATGCCGGGCTAACCTTGAAGAAGTAAAATTTGTGGATGTTTCCTACTACGACCTGATGGAGAATCCTGTCTCCCAACTGCGTCGCATATACCAACGGGCAGAAATTGAGTTTACAGATGAAGCAGAACGCGAAGCTGGTCTGTTTCTGCAGCAGAATCAGCAACATCGCTTTGGTCGGCATGCCTACCAACTCGATGATTTTGGTTTAAGCGAACAATGGATTGAAGATAACTTCTCGGATTACCGGCAGCAATTCGGCATCCCATACGAGTAGCCAGGCAGCGGAACGATCACGAATCTCAGGCACAAGGAGACAGAGTAAGCATGAAACGTGGACAGAAACAGACCGGAGACGGCACCTTCGTCAATGCTTTTACTGCCGCTGTACGTGATCTCCGGTCAACCGGCGGGGTTGAATTGACCCCGGTTGTTGATGACTTGCGCATCGATGGCAAAACCTGCCTGGTTACCGGTGCAAACAGCGGCCTTGGCAAAGCGGCAGCAGTCGAACTGGCCCGCCGTGGCGGACAGGTGATAATGGCATGCCGACCGGGGCATTCTGGCGCCTGTCATGAAATCAAACAGATTTCCGGTTCTGACAAGGTGGAAATTCTGGAAGTTGACCTGGCTGACCTGCGTTCTGTGCATCGCTTGTGCGACGATTTACGCGATAGAGAAGTTTGCCTGGATATCGCGCTCATGAATGCCGGTCTGATGCCGAGACGTGCGCGCAAGACGCCGCAAGGCTTTGAAATGATGTTTGCAGTGCACTTTCTGTCATCGCGAGTGATGATTGATCGCTGGTTACAGGATGGTGTGATTCGTCCCGCCGGTAAATCAGGCAACATACCGCGTATCGTATTTATTTCCTCGGAGTCGCATCGCTCGTCCAACGCTATTGATTTCGAAAATTTCGGTGCATTTACCGACTACGGCATCAAAACCAGCCTGAAATACTACGGTATCAGCAAGTTGGTGCTGTGTACTTTTGCCACTGAACTATCAAGGCGATTGAATCCCGGCAACGATGTGTCGGTCGCAGTTCACGCCATGTGCCCAGGTGGTGTGGCAACAAATATCGCCAGAGATGCACCCGCGTGGTTGCGGCCAATCATCAACCCGTTGTTACGGCGCATGTTCCAGTCCCCGGAAGATGCAATCAATCCGGTAATCTATCTGTGCTGTGCGGAAGAAAGCGGCAGTACAACCGGTTTGTATTTACACATGATGCATATCAAGTCCGTCTCGGCTGCTGCTGCAGACCCGGATAACGGCGCCAGACTGTGGGAAGCCAGTGAGCCGCTCGTTGTGTCATCCAGAGAGTGAAATGATGCAAAACACATTCACCAAGGTCGTTATCCATTTGAGCCGCCTTCTTTTACCGAAACCAAAAGCGAAGAAAGTTGATCTTTCCGGCCGCACCGTGATCGTGACGGGTGCCTCGCCCGGTTCTCTGGGCTATGAAACCGCCCGCATTCTTGCCTCCTGGGGTGCTCGAGTTGTTGCCACCAGTCCGCACAAAGTAGCCTTTATGAAAGAATCGCTGCAAACGGACCTGCGCCGTACCGGCGCCGACCCGAACAACATTTCCGTTCATGCACTTGATCTATGCGATCCACACAGTGTCGACGGTTTTGTGACGTGGTACCGGGAGACTCATGGCAACAGTTTACAGGTACTGGTGAACAATGCCGGCATTCACAAGAACATCTTCACGCCTTCCACCCAGCCTCCATTGACCCGTGACGGCTTTGAGATTCACTGGCGTACCAATTATCTGGGCACATTTCATTTGACTCATGCATTGCTTCCGCTGTTGCAACAAGGCGGCCTGGAGAGTGGTGATGCACGGGTGGTCAACGTCGCTTCTCACTTGCATGACCGTGGAAAAAACAAATATTTATTCGAGCCTGCCCCGCGTTACAATTCCTGGGAAGCTTACGGCATGTCAAAGCTTGCGCTGATACACCATTCGTTTGAACTGCAGAGACGATTCTCCGGAACGTCGAAAATACGGTCGGTGGCGCTGCATCCGGGGTCGGTCAATACCAATCTGACCCAATGGGCAGAACCGCGTAGCAATTTTGGGAAAGTGGTGTGGCGGTTCAGTTCCGCAATGTCTTCCCTGGTGTTGCTGAGCAGGCCGGCCGGCGCACAGACCGTTGTGCATTGCGCCAGTACATCCTCATTACAGGGCGGGTGTTATTACTACCGCTGTGATATTGCGGAAGTGTCCAACGAATCGATGGACGAAACAGTGTCCCGGCGATTATGGGAAGAGACCCACGCGTGGGTTGGATCATTGTGTGTAACGGGGAAACGGGCATGAGCATATTCAATATATGCACGGATAGAATTACAATTCAGGCGTCGGCTGAGACGGTTTGGAATGTGCTGACGGATGTGGACCGGTATGGGGAGTGGAATACATTCACATCCCGGGCCAGCACTGACTTTCAAATTGGCTCGCCTGCCCATCTGCTGGTCAGAATGGGACCGGGTAAATTCAACATCACTGAAACAGTTTTCAAATTCGACAAACCGCGTCTGCTTGGCTGGAGCAAGGTTTTCGTTACACGTTGGTTATTGTTTGCCATGCGTGAGCAGATTCTGGAACCCGTTGGTGAGACGTGCTGTACATACCATAATGTGGATCGTCTGAGTGGCTTGCTGGCGCCGTTGGTGTGGTTGTGTTTCGGTGGCTACATGCGTCGCGGTTTCACCGATGTTGGTGTTGGATTAAAGTCCTTTGTGGAAACTGGAAATGCGGAATCCGGTTAATTTCCCCGAGAAATACGGGCCCTGGGCGGTTGTTGCCGGTGGTTCGGAAGGATTGGGGGCAGCATTTGCCAAACAGCTTGCCGCACGCGGCATGAATCTTTTGCTGTTGGCGCGGCGGGAAGAACTTCTACAGGAGACTGCAGGACGACTGGCTTCAGAGTACCCGGTGAAAATTCACACATTGGTGCTGGACCTGGCGGATACTGAGTTGGACGATATCATTCGCGAAGCAACACGGGAACTGGAAGTTGGCATGTTGATCTACAATGCCGCCTTTATCCCCATTGGCGCTTTCATGGACTCAGACCTCGACCTTCACCAGCAGGTGATTGATGTCAATGTGCGTGGTCCACTGATCCTGCTGCATGCCCTGCTCGGACCCATGCGCGAACGCCAGCGCGGTGCGGTTGTCCTCATGTCGTCTATGGGAGGCATGCAAGGCTTGCCAGGACTGTCAGTCTATTCAGCCACCAAGGCTTTTAATACCATGTTTGCCGAAGGTCTGTGGTACGAGTTGCGGCAACAGGGCATCGATGTATTGGCATGTTGTGCCGGCGCCACTCGAACTCCGGCGTATTTCCGGTCTTTCGGCAAGGCCGTGCCAGGAATGCTGGAGTCCGATGTAGTAGCACGCAAGACGCTGAGTGTTCTGGGTAAAGGTCCGCGAGTGGTTCCTGGATTTATCAATCGTATCGGTGCATTTATCAATGGCCGTTTGCTTTCGCGCAAAGCAGCCATTCGACTGGTAGCGCGAACCACCTGGAGGAATGATGACTGAGCTACTGATCGGTTTTTTCTCCGGATGGCTGACTTTCGCCGGGATTCTTGTTTTGCATCTGGTGGTCCCGGCACGCAGGGTGAAAGGCTATGTTCACAAGGATGACAGCAGTGAATTGCTGACCTATCGCCTGAACGGACTGCCGGTGCTTGCCCTGAGTGTAGTCATCTGGTTCGTGCTCGGACACAGCGGTATCATGCCGTGGGATTGGTTATGGCAACATCGCTGGCCCGGCGCCCTTGGTGGGTGCGTGCTTGGGGCACTTGTTTCCGCCGTCTTGATGTTCATTTCACCCGGTCAGGGGAAGACATGGCTGGCAGACTACTATCTAGGCCGTATGAGAAATCCGCAAATTTTCAATGGTCGCACCGACGCCAAGATGTACCTTTACGTGGCCGGAGCAGCGCTTTTGTTATTGAACCTGCTGTCATTCGGTGCTCATCATTACCTGCGCTATCCTGATGATCCATCATTCGGTGTCTTTCTCTACGTGTTGCTGTTTACCTGGTTCATCTGCGACTACATGATCTTCGAACGTATTCACCTGTACACCTATGATTTATTCGCAGAGCGCCTCGGATTCAAGCTGATCTGGGGGTGCCTCGCCTGGTATCCGTATTTCTACTGCGTCGGTTTGTGGGGCGTATCGGACCTTCCCAACCCGGATGCCCCGGCATGGCTGTACCTGTTGGCGACAGTCATTTTCTTCAGTGGTTGGCTGCTGGCGCGTGGTTCAAATATGCAGAAGTACTACTTCAAACAGAACCCGCAACAAAAATTCCTTGGTGTGTTCGAACCCAGGACGATTTCTGACGGCGAACGACATGTGTTGTGCAGTGGTTTCTGGGGTGTCTCGCGCCATGTCAATTATCTCGGCGAAATCCTCATGAGCTGTGGACTTACACTTGCCCTGGGTTGGCCATTCACCCTTGTTCCCTGGCTCTATCCGTTGTATTACATTGTCTTTCTGTTGCCACGAGAGCGCGACGATGACCGCCGCTGCGCCGAAAAGTATGGTCCGTTATGGGACCAGTATCGCAAACAAGTACCGTGGCGCATTGTGCCACGAGTTTATTGATGGGTATGATAGTTGATGCCAATGAAAGACAGCCGAATCGAGCACAATGATCTGACCACGCTTTCTCCATTCCCGGAAGGGTGGTATTTCATCGCCTCAAGAAAGGAGATAGAAAAGAAGAAACTGGTTCAAAGAACCTGGATGGGCAAACAAATTGTCGTCTGGTGCGACGAAGAGGACCACATCTGTGTGGCTGAGGCTATTTGTCCGCATTTGGGATCCGAACTGGGACCAGAAGCCGGAGGCAGGGTGCGCAACGGTTGCCTCGTTTGTCCTTTTCACGGGTTCGAGTACGATGTCACCGGTCAATGTGTTGCAACGCCCTACGCACCCCCGCCCGGGTCCGCCAGACTCAAGGTATTTGAGACACGCGAAATTGTTGGAATAGTCTTTGCCTGGTGGGGACTGGGGGGACGGCCACCACAATGGGGCCTTCCGGAATTACCAGCGGACGGAACTGACTGGAGCGGATTGGAATTCCGGAGCATCCAGTTCCAGGGACATCCCCAGGAAACGTCCGAGAACTCTGTTGACCTTGGACATCTGCGCTATGTGCATGGCTATAGCAATGTGAACCAGATTGGGTCAGTGTCGGTAGATGGCGCCTACCTGAAGAGTTGCGTTGACTTCACGCGAAACCAGACCATCGCCGGGAAAAAGGTCTACACATACGATGTTTCCACTGTCATTCATGTGTACGGGTTAGGCTGTTCATTCGTCGAAATTCAC
This sequence comes from Gammaproteobacteria bacterium, assembly GCA_026713185.1. Taxonomy (GTDB): domain Bacteria; phylum Pseudomonadota; class Gammaproteobacteria; order Pseudomonadales; family Azotimanducaceae; genus UBA7455. The sequence continues at coordinate 36,696 of JAPOOX010000165.1, read as the reverse complement.
GAGCACTCTATCGACATGGATACGCGCCTGTGGGTACTCACAACACCCATTGACGGCAAATGTGTTGAACTGGTGCTGGTCAGCCAGGTGCGGCAAGTACTGAAGCCGAAGCGGTGGATCATCGGCATGCGCTTCCTGCCGCTTAAACTGCGCACCAGGATCATAAACAAATTCATTATTGCATCCCAGATGCGGGACGTTTTACAGGATGTTGTAATCTGGAACCGAAAACAACATCTGCCTCATCCCCGTCTATGCAGCTCAGACGGGGAAATCAGACTCTTTCGACGTCATTGCGAGCAATTCTATAATTTGTAAATTTACCCCCTAATTTACCCCAATTTCCTGCGGGCTTCGGCAATTGCCTTTTGTACCTGCTCCGGGGCTGTACCGCCGGGATGGTTACGGGCGTTAACGGAACCTTCGAGTGACAGGACTTCAAATACATCATCTGTGATCAGGCTGGACTGTTGTTGCAATTCCTGGATGGACAGGTCAGGCAGATCCATTCCCAGCTCGATGGCCCGGGAAACGAGGTTGCCGACTACTTCGTGTGCATCACGGAAGGGCAGCCCTTTCTGTACCAGGTAATCCGCCAGATCGGTCGCTGTTGAATGCCCCTTCACTGCCGCTGCCCGCATATTGTCTCTTTTTGGCGTCATCTCGGGAATCATGTCTGCAAAAGCGATAAGGCTCATCGTTACCGTCTGCACGGTGTCGAATAATGGTTCCTTGTCTTCCTGATTGTCTCTGTTGTAGGCCAGAGGTTGTCCCTTCATCAGTGTGAGTAACGCCGTGAGAGCGCCAAAAACACGCCCGGTTTTCCCTCGTACCAGTTCCGCAACATCCGGATTCTTTTTTTGCGGCATGATGGATGAACCGGTACAGAAGCGGTCAGGCAACTCAATGTAATCAAATTGTGCCGAGGACCAGAGTATGATTTCTTCTGCCCAGCGAGACAGATGCATCATGATCAGGCTGGCCGCTGCTGTGAATTCGATGGCGAAGTCACGGTCGCTGACAGCATCCAGCGAATTCATGGCTACCGTCTCAAAGCCAAGTAGATCAGCAGTCATTTTACGATCAATTGGATAACTGGTCCCGGCAAGGGCGGCTGCACCCAGCGGCATTGAATTGACCCGACTGCGACAGTCAACCATCCGGGCGTGATCGCGTTCGATCATTTCAAACCAGGCCAGGAGATGATGACCGAATGTTACGGGTTGCGCCGTCTGTAAATGAGTCATACCAGGCAGAATCGTATCGACTTCACGCTCCGCAAGATCCAGCAGACCCGTCTCAAGTCTGCGAAGCAGGAGGCATATTTCATCAATTCTATCCCTGAGATAAAGGCGTATATCAGTAGCAACCTGATCGTTTCTCGAGCGGCCGGTATGCAGTTTTTTGCCGGTATTTCCAATCATGTCGGTCAGCGCTTTTTCAATGTTCATATGAACATCCTCAAGTGCGATTGACCATGTAAACCTGTCGGCGGCAATGGAATCCTGTATCTGTGAAAGACCTGTCGTGATTTGCGCCAGTTCATCTGCAGTCAGAACACCAATGTGCTGTAACATCGTGGCGTGCGCAATTGATCCCTGAATATCGTACCTGGCCAGTTGTTTGTCGAAATCTACGGACGCGGTAAACGCCTCTACAAAAGCATCTGTAGCTTCGTTAAATCGGCCGTCCCAGAGTTTTGTGTTCTTGTCTTTCATGATTCATCCGCCTGCAAGTGAATCAGGGATAACTATCAGCCACCATGTGATTACATAGTGAAACCTGAATAATTACAACAGGGAAAATCGAAAGACTGTAGAGAATCCTGGGGATGTGATGATACGGATTGTGCTAATCTCGGAATCTGAATACAGCTACTGTGTCGGGATCACCCGAAGATGTAAATGACTGATACTCTGCGAATTGCGACCCGTCGAAGTACACTGGCAATGTGGCAGGCTGGCTTCGTCAGAAATGCTCTGCTGTCTGCCCATCCCGGTCTTCGGATAGAGATATCAGGTTTTACAACGGAAGGCGACAGAAACAAGCACTCTCCCCTTCGTCAGATAGGAGGCAAGGGTCTCTTTGTGAAAGAGCTGGAAGAGGCATTGCTTACCGGGAAAGCCGATATTGCTGTGCATTCCATGAAAGATGTTCCTGGTGAATTGCCCGCGGGTTTAATTATTGGCGCAATCTGTGAGCGGGAAGATCCCCGCGACGCACTGATTTCAAACGACGGATGTGGGCTTCTGGACTTGCCTGACAGGTCAATCATTGGCACGTCCAGTCTGCGACGCAGGTTTCAGCTTGCAGAACACTTGCCGGCATTGGATTACCGTGATCTCAGAGGTAATGTCGATACCCGACTGCAGAAGCTGGATGCCGGCGAGTATGACGGGATCATCCTGGCGGCAGCAGGTTTACGCCGTCTGGGCCTTGCGCAGCGGATTACTGAACTGATCGATGTAAGGCAATGCCTGCCGGCGGCTGGACAGGGTGCACTGGGCATTGAATGCAGGGATGGCGATTCAAAAACAATGTCTTTAATTAATGTGCTGAATCATTCTGAATCGGTCCAGTGTGTCAACTGTGAACGGGCTGTGACCGTTACTCTGGAAGCGACATGTAACCTGCCAATAGCGGCTTTTGCAGAAATAAATGGTGATCAGATCTCGTTGCAGACCTTTGTGAGTGACAACACAGGAAATCGCATTATAAGGCAATCCGGAACTGGACCGAGAAAAGATTCCATGGCGATGGCGCGTATCATCGCCGGGAACCTGCTTGCAGACGGTGCTGCGGAGATCATCAAGAAAGCCGGCCAGTTATGAATATCCAGCCTGGTATACTGCTTACCAGACCCGAGGGTTACAATGGTCCTCTGACTGATAAACTGAGGCAGGCAGGGTACCGGGTGCTGGAGAGACCTTTTCTGACCATTCACCCCCTTGATGAAAATGAGAAAATACGTCGCTGTGTGATGAATCTGGACCGCTATGACGTTGTCGTTTTTGTGAGTCGGACCGCTGTCACTCATGGGATGCCTCATCTCTTGCGGCGCTGGCCCCAGTGGCCCAGTCAATTGTTGTGGTACGCCGCGGGGGCTCAGACAGCCAGAGAACTGCGTGCTTTTGATATCAATGCCGCCTACCCGGAAACGGCTGGCAGTGATGGATTAATCAGGTTCCGGAATTGGCAGGATGTGGAAAGGGTGCTGATTGTCCGGGGAAAGGGTGGTTTGGAAATACTGCGGCAGTCACTTGAAGCTGGAGGTGTTAATGTTGATTATCTGGAAGTCTATGCCCGGGGTACACAACATTGGCCGGACCTGAAACAGGATATTAAACAGGGAGATATCATCGTCATTACTTCAGGGGAGGCTATTGAACCGTTATGCCGGTCCCTGGACCCGGTTGAGCTTGCTGAAGTGACAATTGTGGCGCCATCGGAGAGAGTCAGAAAACTTGCAACATGCAGAGGATTGCAGAACACTGTTGTAACACCAAGCCTGAACGATGCTGGTGTAATGGAAACGATAAACGGGATAATCTCCCGCGGGTAAATGTGAATATCATCTAAAAAGGCTGATATGGCAGACAAAGAAGTCAAAGAAAGTGGCATCCAGCAGAATGAAGTGTTCGCCCGGTTAGAGGCGGAGAAAGACGACACAGTGAAAAAGCCGCCTCCGCCACCACCTTCGTCGCCACCACCACCCCGCACCAGATCGAGATCTTCCGGCCTGTTTACACTCCTGCTCGCACTGATTGCCACAGGGCTGGGGGGATACGCTGTTTATACACAGTTTCAGCAGCAGAGAACGGGCGCGGACGAGACCCTCAGACTTTCTGGCAATCTTGATCAGTTACGCCTGCAGGTAGAGCAGGGAATCAGTCAGGCCGCTGCTGTTGAACAACAGCTGGATGTTATCCGGGAAGCACAGAACAGTCGGATACAGGATATTGAATCGGCCCTTGCCAGTGCTCAGGAACAAATCAATGCCAGTCGAACAACCACTGGTCGTGACTGGCTGCTGGCAGAAGTGGAATATCTGTTACGTATGGCGAACCAGAGAATTCTCATGGACCGTGATCCTGCCGGGGCTGTGAGCCTGCTGCATTCTTCGGATAGAATTCTTGCCAACGCAGAAGATTTGACTGCACATGGGTTACGTGCCGCCATAGCACTTGATATCGCTGGTTTGCAGGCCGCGGGAGATCTTGATGTCGAAGGAATTTATCTTCGCATCGGCGCCCAGATCAATCTGGTTGATGATCTTGTTCGACCAGTTCCACAATATTCACCAGAGATGACAGATGCTGCGTCTACAGATGAAACCGGCGTCGAAGATGGTGGCCTGACGGGAATGGCATCTCAATTTGGCCAGACATTGTTCAAACTCGTAGACTTCCGTCGGAATATTCCAGAGGTCATGCCGATATTACCACCGGAGGAAGAATACTACTTGCGACAGAATTTGATTCTCAAATTGCAGATGGCACAACTGGCGCTGCTGAGAGAAAAACAACAGGTATTTCAAAGTAATATTGCAGAGGCAGTCGACTGGCTGGATCGATATTTTAAAGACAGCGACGGGTTAACGATTGCCATGCGTCAATCACTGGAGGAATTACGTTCGGTTGAAGTGTTGCGGATATTACCGGACGTTTCGCGGTCGCTGCGCGAAGTGCGTCAATTACTGTCTGACTTCCACAGACAGGATGCTGCAGGCAAGACTGACATCCAGGGTGAAAATACCCGGGACAACCGGACTGAATAATGAAACGTTCTCTGGTACTTCTGCTTCTGGTCATCGTTTTTGCAGGATGGATGGGAACCTTGATTGCAAGGGACCCGGGTTATGTCCTGATTGCTTACGGTGAGTACAGCCTTCAGACGAGCCTTTGGATTTTACCGTTGCTGTTAATCATATTTATCGTTGCTGTCAGTTTACTTGTGCGTGCGGCGAAATGGTTCCTGACAGGGTCGAGCAGCTTCAAACACTGGCGCGAAGAAAGAAAATCCAGGCGGTCGCATGATCTGACTACAAAGGGAATGTCTTTACTGGCTGTCGGAGACTACTCAAGAGCCGAAAAGTATCTGATCAGCGGCGCTCAAAACCATGAAAACCCGGGTGCAAATTACCTGGCCGCGGCCCGCGCGGCAGACGCACAGGCGAATGGTGAACAACGGGAGTCTCTACTCCGACTGGCCGTGGAAGCAGATCGCACGCTTGCCGATGCGGCCTCCATCAGCACGGCAGAGATGGCTTTGCAACGGGGTGACTGGCAACGATGTCTGTCCGCCCTGGAGGATGTAAAAGACAATGACCTTGTTTTGAATTTAAAACGGAAAGCACTGCTGGAACTTCAGGATTGGAAGAAGCTGGCAGATCTGATGCCTGCGCTCAGGCGTACTGGCGCCGACCTCTCGGGTTTTGAAAAACAGGTAGCGATGACACGGTTGACGGCATTGGAAATAACTGATGCTGAACGAGTCCGAATCTTCAGGAAACTGCCTGAGGAAATAAAACAGGATGCTCAGGTCGTCATTGCCTGTGTGCAGTCAATTCAGGATGAGTCTGTTGCCGAGGAGCTGTTGCACAGGAGCATCAGGCGTCAATGGCAGCCGGCGCTCGTGCTTGCGTACGGTGTGCTGGGGTCGGTCACACTGGACCGGCGAATCAGACAGGCTGAATCCTGGGCAAGAAAACATGTTGATGCTGATTTGTACCTGACGCTGGCAAGGATGTATCGATCGAAAGAAGATTTCGAGAAAGCCATGGAGTACTGCCGGAAAAGCATTGATCTTGCACCTGATTCAGGTGCTCACGAATTAATGGGTACCATGCTTGCGGATCATGGTGATTATGCCGGCAGTACCGATCACCTGAAACGTGCCCTGATGCGTCCGTCCTGATCAGTCCTTATTCCTGGCGTGGTGAATAGGTAAAAACATCTGAAAACATGTTCTGTTCTGGCATGCCACGGTCGACAAAGGCGTTAAAGTTCGCATAAACCATGCCGGGGCCCCCGCTGATATACACGATCAGATCTGTCAGATCGTCAAAATCCTCCAGCACGGCTTCGCCAACAAGTCCGGTACGACCGGACCAGTCTGGAGAAGTCTCCGGTTCACTGACAACTGGAATATAGTGGAGATTAGGGAAAGACTGTTTCCAACTCCTGCACAGATCATCAAGATAAAGGTCTTTGGCGGCAAGTACCCCCCAATACAGAAAAACCGGCATTTTATGACCCAGATGAACCAGGTACTCAAATATGCTCTTCATCTGGGTAATACCCGTACTTGCTGCCAGCAGGACAAGAGTCTGGTCCGGTGTCGATTCGATAAAACAGTCGCCCAGGGGTATTTCCACCTCAATGTTGTCCGCCGTATCCAGAAACTGTTCTATGACATTGGAGTCCTCAGAATCCGGTGTTGGTTTGACATGAAGTTCGATGGTACCGGTGATATGAGGTGAATTGGCAATGGAAAAGGGAAAATTCTTTTGAGGGAGAACCATTTCCAGATATTGCCCCGCCTTGAAACCGGTAAATTCATCCTCCGGAACTGACAGCAGCAGACGCCGGATATCCGGTTTGTAGAGTTCGACTGATAAAATTGGGCAGTTGATTCGCATCAATGACTACTGCGATCTGGATTACGGGTTCAGAAAAATTTTTCTGTTTCCAGGTTGATCAGCTTCTTTTCATTGAATCAAAGAATTCTTCGTTGGTTTTTGTTTTTCTCATCTTGTCCAACAGGAATTCGATAGCGATAAGGTCATCCATTTCGTGCAGAATCTTTCTCAGGATCCAAACCTTCTGGAGTTGCCCGTCGGTCATCAGCAGGTCTTCTCGCCGGGTTCCTGAACGTCGGATATTGATGGCAGGATAAACACGCTTTTCTGCAATCTCTCTTTCCAGATGCAGTTCCATGTTTCCCGTTCCCTTGAATTCTTCGTAAATCACCTCGTCCATCCTTGAACCGGTGTCGATAAGACAGGTAGCGATGATTGTCAGGCTACCACCTTCCTCAATGTTTCTGGCGCGACCAAAAAATCGTTTTGGCTTTTCCAGCGCATGTGCATCAACACCCCCGGTCAGTACTTTTCCTGATGCAGGAATAACGGTGTTGAAGGCACGGGCAAGTCGGGTAATCGAATCCAGCAGTATGACGACATCGGTCTTTGACTCGACCAGGCGCATGGCCTTTTCGATGACCATTTCACTGACCTGTACGTGTCGTGAAGGTGGTTCATCAAATGTACTGGCGACGACTTCCCCTCGTACTGAACGTTGCATCTCGGTCACTTCCTCCGGGCGTTCGTCTATCAGAAGGACAATGAGATGGCATTCCGGATTGTTACGCATGATGGACTGTGCGATGTTCTGCAGTATGAGTGTCTTGCCTGCTTTGGGTGGAGAAACTATCAGCCCCCGCTGACCTTTACCCACTGGCGCGGTCAGATCAATAATGCGCGATGTCAGATCTTCAGTACTGCCATTGCCGGCTTCGAGTGCCAAAGGGATGTCTGGGAACAGCGGTGTCAGGTTTTCAAACAGTATCTTGTTTTTGGATTCTGCAGGATCGGTAAAGTTGATTTGATCAACTCTGATTAATGCGAAGTAGCGTTCTCCATTATCCTTTGGGGGTCGAATTTTACCGGAGACGGTGTCGCCGGTTCTGAGATTAAAACGTCGAATCTGGCTTGGTGAAACGTAAATGTCATCAGGGCCTGCCAGGTAAGATGAATCTGACGACCTTAAAAAGCCGAATCCATCCTGCAGTATCTCCAGTGTGCCATCGCCATATATTGATTCGCCGCTCTTTGCGTGTTTTCGTAAAACGCTGGCGATGATCTCCTGCTTTCTGGAGCGTGCCAGGTTGTCCATGCCCATCTCCTGAGCAATTTCGAGCAAGTCAGGAATAGGTTTGGTTTTAAGGTCAGTCAAGTTCATAAGTCGGATTTCTGTTTGAGGAAAATTTTTTAGAGTGCGCGTAATGCGCGGATTCTCTATTACCAAGAATTCAGAGAGTGTAAAGTTGGAAGGATGATTTCGAGGGGCGCCTGCCCCTTAACCTGCCCCTTAACCTGTGTTTGTTTGCTGCAGTATTTTCAGCGTCAGAAGGTGTTTCGAATCATCAACAAATCATTGAATATGTACAAAATGCGGTTTTTTACGGTACTTGTCAACCTTTTAATGATTTCTTGTCAAGAATCTGTTGCGATATGGATGGTCTTATAGATAGCTGTCCAGGAAAGCGGTGAACCGGGATTTGGATATAGTTCCGACACTGGTAGCCTCTACTTCACCATTTTTAAACAGCATAAATGTGGGGATGCCGCGAATGCCATACTTCGGTGGTGTACCTTCATTGTTATCAATATCAAGTTTGCAGACTTTTATCTTGCCATCGTACTCGGTTGCCAGTTCTTCCAGTACCGGCGCCATAGCCTTGCAGGGGCCGCACCATTCTGCCCAGTAATCAACCAGCACCGGTAAATCAGAGTTTAGAACCTCGTTTTCAAATGTATCATCCGAGACGTTTGTGATGTCCGTCATCGTTATTTCTCCGTATCAGTGCTAAAAACGGTTATCCTAATCTTCTGCATGTAAATTAACAATACCATTCGGGGATAGTTTACTTAATTGAATCTGCGGCCTGTTGGGCGAAATAAGTCAGAATTGCATCCGCGCCGGCTCGTTTCATGACAACCAGTGATTCATGAATGACCTTTTTGTCGAGCCAGCCGTTTTCTATTGCGGCCATGTGCATCGCATATTCTCCGCTGACCTGGTAGACCATGGTGGGTACCCCAAAGGTATCCTTAACCCGCCGGACGATATCAAGATACGGCATGCCGGGTTTTACCATCACCATGTCGGCGCCTTCCTCCAGATCAAGTGCTACTTCCTGCAGTGCTTCATCACTGTTCGCAAAATCCATCTGGTAGGTATGCTTGTCGCCCTTGCCCAGATTGGCCGAGGACCCGACTGCATCCCGGAATGGTCCGTAATAGGAAGATGCATATTTAGCTGAATATGCCAGAATCTTTGTGTTGACGTCTCCATCATCCTCCAGCGCTTCGCGTATCCGTCCAATTCGTCCGTCCATCATGTCCGATGGTGCAATCACATCCACGCCGGCTTCTGCCTGTGACCTTGCCTGTTTGACCAGGGTATCGAGCGTAACGTCGTTCAATACGTATCCTGAATCATCTATGATGCCGTCCTGGCCATGGACAGTGAACGGGTCGAGGGCGACATCCGTCATTACGCCCAGTTCGGGGAAACGGTCTTTCAGTGCCCGGACTGCTGTTTGTACCAGTCCATCGGGATTCCAGGACTCTTCTCCCAACAGCGATTTTTTTTCTGCAGGTACGACCGGAAACAACGCTACCATGGGTATACCCAGCGTCATGGTGTACTCGCAATCTTGCAATAACTTGTCCACGGTCAGGCGTTCTATGCCTGGCATACTGGGTACCGGTTCTGTCCGGCCCTGGCCTTCAATCAGGAATACAGGATAGATAAGATCATCCGCAGTCAGGTTGGTCTCTCGCATCAGCCGGCGGGAAAATGAATCTCTGCGCATTCGGCGCATTCGGGTTTTCGGGAAACTTCTGACCATATTGATATCTCGGATACCGATGTCACATTATCCCAGCGTATGGTCAGTTTGTCATTTATTCCGGGGGCAGTTTACTCAATTAAGATTGTTCGCAGATGGCTTTGGGGCATTGGAAGTTTCCACCCGGTGATCAAAATGCGTTAGCATTGTTCTCGCGACTCGAGCATCAGACTCACGATTCCCTGCATTCCATTCTGTCGAATGGCCTTGTAATGTCAGCGATTCGGATTGAAGTGAGTTTTCAGCCAGGATTACAGTCAGGAAACAGTTATGAAATTTGGAATTTTTTATGAACACCAGTTGCCGCGACCCTGGTCAGACAATATTGAATTGAAACTGTTTCAGGATGCTCTGGAGCAGGTAGAACTGGCGGACCGGATTGGTATTGACTACGCGTGGGAAGTGGAACATCACTTTCTGGAAGAGTATTCCCATTCTTCATCACCCGAGATTTTCCTGGCGGCGGCATCCCAACGGACCAAAAATATCCGGTTGGGTCACGGCATACGACAGGTAATTACCAACTACAATCATCCGGCGAGAACGGCCGAGTGTATTGCAACACTTGATCTGGTTTCGAATGGACGGGTTGATTTCGGGACGGGCGAGTCATCAGCTATCCTGGAACTGGGTGGCTTTGGTATTCCGGTCAGCTCCAAGCGTGAGCAGTATCTTGAGGCAACGGAACAGATCGCCAATATGCTGACGATGGACCCTTATCCAGGATTCAAAGGAAAGTACTTTGAGATGCCTTGCAGAAATATCGTACCCAAGCCTGTGCAGAAACCGCATCCTCCTATCTGGGTTGCCTGTTCCAGCCGTGAAACCATCAAACTGGCGGCGCAGCTTGGTATCGGTGCGTTGACTTTCGCCTTTGTCGATCCTGAAGAGGCCAGACATTGGGTAGATGAGTATTACAACATTATCAAGAGCGATGAATGTGTCCCCATAGGACATGCTGTTAACGCCAATATCTGTATGGTCACCAGCTTCTCAGTGCATCATGACCGGGAAGTCGCAATAGCGCGGGGTCTGGAAGGGTTTGAATTCTTTGGTTTTGCACTGGGTTCCCTGTATGGGTTCGGCGAGCACAAACCCGGGAGGACCAACCTGTTCGAGCAGTTCAAGTCAATGCGGCAAAAACATCTTGTGGATAATCCCATCGATATAACACTGGCACTGACGGCTGAAAAAGGAGGTATAGGCACTCCGCAGGACATGAAAACTCATCTCAAGAAGTTTGAGAAAGTCGGTGTGGACCAGGTGACCTTTATCCAGCAGGCCGGGATGAACAAACACGAACATATCTGCGAATCTCTCGAACTGTTCGCTTCGGAAGTCATGCCGGAATTCAAGGAGAGAGAAGCAGCCCGGGAAGCTGCAAAGGAAGAGGAACTTGCGCCTTATATAGAGGCGGCAATGAAACGTAAACAGTATATGCAGCCGCTGACGGATGTTGAGATCCCGATCTTTCCCGCATTGGGCCGTTCTGTCGTTGAAGGCAAGGCCGACCCGAACAAACAGGCTCAAGGCCAGGGCAGTCAGTAACCAGGAGGCTGTCCGAGAACTTAACTGACCTACTGCGTGGCCATATTTTCCGCTTATTTTCGTTCAATATGTACAATATTTGCCTCAAATAACCAAAAAATATGACTCAATCAGTCTCGCCCTCGCTACGGTCGCAGTTCCCGGACAGCATCCCAGGCAGTTGTTCAGCCTGCGTCAGGTCTTACCATCTGCAATATGCCAGGAACGATCAGACCGGCAAAGCCCAGTAGAGCCCATCCCGGAATACTGATGCCTATCAGGCTCCATGACACTTCGGCACAGGAACCATCTCCGGCAAAGACCATGGCGATTACTTCTGTCAGCGGGAATACGTCCAGCAGATAATCCAACCCTGGTCCGCAGGCGGGGATTTGACTTTCCGGCAGACTTTGCAGCCACAACTGCCGCATTGCAGTGCCGGCGCCCAGGCCGGAAAAAAGTACAACGATGCCACCGTAGATTCGAATGCCGGTAACGCCAGGGTTATGAACAGCCGCCACCAGCGCGGTGAGCCCGACAGCAATGACCATGATGCGTTGCACAATACAAAGTGGGCAGGGGTCCAGATTCATCTGGTGTTCCATATAAAGCGCCACAGCCATCATCGCCACACACGCAAGGAACAGCAGCATGGAAATGGTTCTGGAACGCGGCAGGAAATTTAAAATCTGGTTGGTTTCCACCCGGATTTCCTTTACAAAAAAGATGACTCAATCAGTCTCGCCCTCGCTACGGTCGCGGTTCCCGGCAGCCTCCTGGCATGTCCGGGAACAGTATAGCGGAAAAAGAAGTTCAGCATTGGTGTTGTTCTATCCAGTCGAACACGAAAGATTCCAACTGTGGAAAGAATTCTATGAAATCAGCCTTCAGATCGTCTCCAAATTCCTCAAACTGGCAATATGCATTTGCCAGCGGGTTTTCCCGCTTTAACCTGCCTGACAGATAGTTGAAAGAGTGTTCAATAAAGGCTGTTTTCCCATATTGTTCCAATGATCTGTGCGCCTGCATTCTTTGGCACCGTTCCAGCGTTGCAGCGGGCATCAAATCAGAATGCCTGAGTACCTGCTGCAGTATATCCTGGCAAAACAGATCCAGTGGACGGTCATCATATTGCTGCCAGTCCAGGGCCAGAAAATGGTCAAAAATGATGTCCGTGATAATGCCGCCATACCTTCGATATTTCCTGTCAAGACGGGTGTGGCTGTTGAGCACTACGGGATGTGCATCTGTAAACGCGTCAATGACACGATGTAATTGAATCCCGAGTTCTATTTCCGGTGAGTATTGACCATTGAGTCTGCCTTTGATGTCATCTGCCAGGAAGTTTCCTACCAGCAGTTGTGGTGTTGCAGAGGCGAGTTTGATATGAGCGAGATGATTCACACGGCAGGATTCTCCATAAGGTCTTGATAGTCCTTATGCATGTCTGCAATGTAATCCGGGAATGGTAATTCGGTCACTGCTTCCCGGTGGGCCTGTTCAACACGCGATTTATCAGCCATCTCTTTGAAAGATTCGAGTTCTTCACGGTTGAGGGGCTGATCCAGGAAATGCGTTTGATAACGGTGAGCAAGTTCCATGGCATAGTCCTGGAATGTTTTACCCTGCAGCGCATCAAGCATCCTGGAGGCGGGTGTTTCTCCGGTATTGACAAGTTTTCTCAGCTGTTCGGTGACTGCATTGCCGTGTTCCCCGGATGCTGATTCCGCATCCAGCACCGCGGCAACCTGAGCAAGATCCTTCAGTACTGCTTCACCCCAGGTTTTCAGTGAGATCTGTTTACCGCGATCGTCCAGATAGACATCCCCCCGGCCATGCTGGACAACCACCTGCATGTTGTCGTTCACAGCTTTGCACAGGTAATCATCGTGTACAGGACTCGGTGTCAACAGGCAATATAAAATCAGGGTATCCATGAAGTGGATTGTCCTGGCGTCAATTCCGAGAGGGGCATACGGGTTGATATCAAGAAGTCGGACTTCAATATATTCAACGCCGTCCTTCCTGAGTGCCTGTAACAGATTCAACCCCCCCGAAGTCACTCTTTTCGCCCGTATGGTGGTATAGAACTCCGCCTCGGACTGAAGAATACTGGTGTTGACCTGGATGATGCCCGGAACATCCTGTTGTAAATCCCGGTACGGGGTATATTCAGTGCAGATTGATTCCGCCAGGGTCCTGATATAATCATCTGCAGTGTTGTAACAGATATTGATCAAACCCGACTGCGTGTCGCTTTGATAGCCCAGGCCTCCGTTACGCAGTGAAGTCGCTTCCGGCAGAAACCAGGTTTGATCATTCAATCGCTGAAGATTGTGCTGGCGTCCGGTTATAAAGGAGTCAGACAGCGCCGGGGAAGCACCAAAGAGATAGGTAGGCAACCAGGATAATCGTCTGAAGTTGCGCATCAGGTCGAAATAGCGACGGGTGCGAAAATCATCAATGTTCTCGCTGGATTCTTCATAGGTTGCAAGTACAGGCCAGAAGTTGTCCGGAAAAGAAAAATTGTAATGAATTGCACAAATCGTCTGCATGGTTCTGCCATATCGATATCCGAGTCCACTGCGGTAGGTGGTTTTCAGTTTTGCCAGATTTGACGAGCCATACTGTGCCAGGGGAATTTCGTTGGATGGCGGGAGTGTACAGGGCATACTCGCTGGCCAGAGGATTTCCCCATCAAGACCTGAATAAATGAATCGATGAATATCATTGAGCTGGTTCAATGCGTCCGACACGGATTGTTGGACTGGCGTGATGAGTTCCAATTGTGATTCGGAAAAATCAGTCGTGATCATTGGATGACAGAGCTTGGAACCCAGAAACCCGGGATGTGGGGTTACAGCCAGTTGGCCGGACGAATCGACCCTCAGAGTTTCACGCTCAAGGCCACGATTAAATCGCAGGATGTCAGGTTGTTTGCCTGCGATTGATTTCAGGTTGTCCAGCATTGGTTAGCGGTTCCGGTCTAGAAACTGATGTAACTGGCGACGACTCTTCTTCCCCGGTTTATGTTCCGAGATGATGGTGGATCCAGCTGCCCGGCGTTGCTCGGCGGCCAGTTCACGTTTCTTAATGCTGGCGGGTGTTTCTTCATATAGCAGTCTTGCTTCGGGTGCACCACGCCTCTGCTCTGAGATGCCTTTGACTATTATGTGTTTTTCATCCCATCCCTGCCGTACCCGCAGTTCGTCATCGATTAAAACTTCTTTTCCCGGTTTGCCGCGGGCGCCGTTGACACGGACTTTTCCACCATCAATGGCTTCCTTTGCCTTGGATCGTGTTTTGAAAAAGCGCGCGGCCCACAGCCATTTATCGAGCCGGGTTCCGTTCATGCTGAGCATTCGAAAATGTACAGTGACCGGACCAAGGCCATAACTTCGGTGGAATTCTGTTGTCTGCCAGGCAGAATTACATCCATATCGATTATATCCAGACAAGAACCGGTCAATTAAAGCGCAAATAAGGTGGGTAAGTAAAACAAGCAAGTTGTTCCGGGTCCCTGATTGGTGTTCAATGAGCAATTGCTAATACGAGGATCGGCGATGCTGGATCTATTACCCGGGATAATGGAAATCAGCCGAAAAGCGGGCAACGCGATTCTCGATGTTTATGCAGAAGACAGTTTCGGCATTGAAATCAAGGACGATGATTCCCCGCTCACCCGTGCTGATTTGGCCTCACACAGGATTATTGTCAACAGTCTGGCTCAGATGGCGCCGGAGATCCCTGTCTTGTCGGAAGAATCTGACCCCATCGATTTCTCAGAGAGGAAACACTGGCGGCAGTATTTCCTGGTGGACCCGCTGGATGGCACCAAAGAGTTCATTAATCGCAATGATGAATTCACTGTCAACATTGCGTTGATAGAGAATGGGACTCCGGTTATGGGAGTTGTTTTTGTACCGGTGCAGAATGTCCTGTATGCCGGAACCCAGCTGGGTAAGAGGTCAGCTTTTATTGAGAAACAGGGTCGACGCAGTCCCATTCGTGCCAGACAACTGGCAGGGCATTTGAAGGAAAACAGACCTGTGACTGTTGTCGCAAGCCGTCGACATGGTGTAACAGCCTTGTCTGAATTGATGAGACGTATGGAACAACACTTCCCGAAGATTGAGACTATCAACATGGGGAGTTCACTCAAGTTGTGCCTGATAGCGGAAGGAAAGGCGGACTTCTATCCACGCCTGGCGCCAACATCGGAATGGGATACGGCTGCGGCACAGGCTATCGTTGAGGCGGCAGGTGGTGTGGTAATGGACGCAGGATTACATTCGCTGCGGTACAACAGCAAAGAGGACATCCTTAATCCGGATTTTTTTGTTGTGGGGGACCCTGACTACCCATGGGAAAGTATTCTGAATACAGGCAGTGGGACCTGATTAACGAGTGTGTTCGCAGATGGCTTTGGGGGATTGGTCTCAGCTAGCCAAGCTGTACGCGCATCCTTCCTGCCGAGGAGAATACAAACTGTTCATACAGCCTGGGCTAGCGAGGTTGATAAATATAGCCGCTGTTGAAAGCAATTTAAAGACATCAATAATGGAGATATCTGTGATGTTTATGCCTTGACATTTAGGAATTGAATCTAAGATTTTGAATTAGAAAAGGAAAATTCAATCGAGGATTTTGGTCGTATTCTAAAAATTTTTTTGGTTCATTCATCGGGAGCCTTTAGTGGGCCAAAAAATTCGCCCTGCCGCTGTCGCGGAGCAAACAGGCCGGCTTACCTGGATTCTTCGTCATGTTTGATGAATGAAAAGTAGAAATAGATAGTATGGTCAGTTTAGTGATTGTTCCCTTCACTGAATGGCTTATCAACCTGGCTTATCAACAAAGATTTTTTTTAAAAAAATAGTTGGACAAAAAAATGTTGGACAATTCGAGAATTTGAACTGATAATGCCCAATCGTAGGATAGTTGCGTCCGTAAAACCCTTCAGTGGTAGCATTGGAACCTTCAATGACCGTAGATGACGTACAAAGATTTATCCAATTCATCTTTAATTTTCGGCATTTGGCCCTATATGTGCATTAATGACGTCTTGTACGTTATGCGGACAAGAACCAACGGAGCCCTTGGATTATGACGAATGATGACAACGAAGGAGACTTTTATTCTATTCTGGAAGATGAATCTCTGGATGAAACGTCTGAAGACCTGGAAACATTTGAGGTCCTTTCCAATATTGTCCTCCCAGGCAACGATGATGATGACTCGGAAATAGATGAATCCAAACTCAAAGCCCTGGTTGAAAAACTCAAGGATCAGGGATACCTGACGTACGATCAATTATCAGACATGTTGCCTGCAAACATCGATGAGTCCGATGACTTTGAGAACATCGTGCAAAAGTTCGAAGAGGTGGGTATTACCGTCTACGATGTGGTCCCTGAAGACGCCGGGATAAAGGACGATGCCGAGAATCAGATTCCCATGGATCAGGCGATACCCATTGATCCTGTGGTGGGTAAGAACATGGACCCGGTTCGCATGTACATGCGGGAAATGGGTACTGTCCCCCTGCTTACTCGAAAGGGCGAGATTGAAATTGCCAGGCGAATCGAGGAAGGGATTCGTGAAACCATGGCAGTTCTGGCCCGCTATCCAGGCACCGTAGAGCGCATACTTGATGCTTACGAACAGGTTTTGGACGAGGGAAAGGAAGACGTCACATCGATTATCAGCGGATTCCTCGACCCGGGAGATTTAATTCCCGACATGTCACAACTGGCCAAGGCCAAGTCAACCGGCAACTACAAGGCAGAGAAAGAGGAAGATAAGAAGAAAGCCAGGGAACCGGACCTGGCATTGGCTCACAAGCGATTCAAGGCCTTACAGAAGGCTCAACAAAAAGTTGACAAGCAGATTGCCAGGTACGGTCGCCGGGACCACAGAACCAGAAAGGCACTGGACCAACTGGGTGATGCATTTGGTTTACTCAAACTGGTGCCGGCACAAATGGACGCTATTCTTGAGTTATTCCGATCGGATATAAAGCTGATCCGTGATCAGGAAAAACTGATCAGGGATCTCTGCATCAACAAGGCAAAGATGCCAAAGGAAGATTTCATCAGGAGTTTCACCTCAAATGAGACCAATGTTGAATGGATTGATCAGTTGCTTGAACAAGACGAAGAATATACCAGTCGTCTAAAACGATATCGTGTATCAATGCGGCTTGGCATCAAGACAATCAAAAGGATAGCCGAGAATTCCGGAATTGATATCGATGAGATCAAGGAAATCAACCGGCATTTATTTGTGGCCATCGAGAAAACCCGCAAGGCGAAGAAGGATATGATCGAAGCCAATCTCCGCCTCGTAATCTCCATTGCCAAAAAATACACCAATCGTGGATTGAACTTTCTGGATCTTATTCAGGAGGGAAACATTGGATTGATGAAGGCAGTTGACAAATTCGAATACCGGCGTGGCTTCAAGTTTTCCACCTATGCAACCTGGTGGATTCGTCAGGCGATTACACGATCCATTTCGGATTTAGCGAGGACTATCCGCATCCCGGTGCATATGATGGAGACCGTCAATAAACTGAATCGACTCACGCGGCAGTTGAACCAGGAACTGGGACGTGCGCCAACCATTGAGGAACTCAGCCTTAAAATGGATCTGCCGGAAGACAAGGTACTAAAAGCCCTGGATGTCGCCAAGCAGCCGATCTCCCTGGAAACACCTGTAGGCGATGACGATAATTCCACCATGTGGAATCTGGTAAGTGATACCTCAGAAGAATCGCCGGTGGACCACGTCACGGATGAAGGCCTGAAAAAAACAACTGTCAATGTACTTGAAGCTCTGACTGAACGTGAAGCAAAAGTACTGCGTATGCGATTTGGTATTGGCATGAATACTGACCACACCCTTGAGGAAGTAGGCAGACAGTTTTCTGTTACCCGTGAACGCATTCGACAGATTGAAGCAAAGGCCCTGCGTAAACTGCGTCATCCTGCCCGCTCCCGGCAACTGAGAAGTTTTATCGATATGTAGGACCGGTTAGTCCGGTAATCCCAACACGCGTTTGGCAATTATATTCAACTGAACTTCATTCGAACCGCCGGCAATTGAGCTCGCTTTGGAAAAGAGCCACATTTGAGTGAGTTCCAGTTCCTCTTTCGAGAACGTATCGTCTTCCCATCCCAGGGCCTGGGTACCCGCAGCTTGCAACTGGAGCTCCTGGAGAGATTTTCTGATTTCGGCAACATAATATTTGAAAATTGAAGTAGCGGCGCCGGGTGTACCGCCTTCCGATTCTTCTACGGTTCTCTGTTGCGTCAGGGAGAGTGACCGGGCATTCATACGATTGGTGATAATGGCGTCCCGGAGTTGTGGGTCCGACAGTTTGCCGTCAGTCTTTCCAAGATAACCGGCCGCGACTGCAGGCAGGCTTTTACTGGTCTGCATACGGGCATTACGACTTGCCGCGGCGGTAGCGAGCGTGTGAATACCCGATCTCTCATGCTGAAGCAACCTTTTGGCAACTGTCCATCCCCGGTTCTGCTGGTGAACCAGGTCCACTTTGGGTACAACGACATCGTCGAAGAATGTTTCACAAAAATGGGATGCTCCGCTGATCAGTCGTATCGGTCTGACCGTTACGCCCTCTGAGTCCATGGAGAACAACAGAAAGCTGATACCCTCGTGTTTCGGTGCTCGCGGATCGGTGCGTACCAGACAGAAAATCCAGTCTGCATAATGCGCGAGGGAGGTCCAGATCTTCTGGCCGTTGATGAGGAAGTTATCACCCTGATCTTCGGCCCTGGTCTGCAGGCTGGCAAGGTCTGAACCGGAGCCCGGTTCACTGTATCCCTGGCACCAGCGAATCTCGCCACTCGCGATCTTTGGCAGATGCCTTGCTTTCTGATCGTCGTTACCGAATTCCAGCAGTGTCGGTCCAATCATTGAAATGCCCATCCCGGCCAGGGGTTCCCGTGCGTTAATACGGGCCATTTCCTGCAGCAGCACGACATAGTGGTCCATATCCAGCCCGGCGCCACCATATTCCACGGGCCAATTGGGTACAGTCCAGCCTTTCTCAGCCATTAAATCGAGCCAAATGTAAGAATCAGGATTGGAACTGCGCATTTTGGACCCGCCGTTGACTTCCTCCCCCGGCGCCATGGGAGTACGCATACTGGCCGGACAGTTCTCTTCCAGCCAGGCTCTTGTTTCTATCCTGAATTCCTGAAGTTCAGCCATTATTTCAACCTGTATTTTTTCAACTTGTTTTATAGCACTTAAGGTAGAAAACTTCACTCTGGCACTCTACTCCGACCCCATTTGGTTTTCAAAATTATATTCTGGCACTTTGTCTCGACCCTGATTCTGGATTATTTTACTCCGGCACTTTACTCCGACCCCATTGCTCGTGTTAGATTGCACCAAGAGTAATGCGGACCGGGAGAAAGTATGAATTTCGAGTTTTCAGAGGATCAGAATTTGCTGCGAGAGCAGGCAAAAGGATTCCTCAGTGATAACTGTTCAACAAAGGTGGTACGAAAGATTCTCGAAGGGGATGAATCTTTTGACCAGGATCTGTGGCGTCAGATCGTTGAAATGGGATGGACCGCCGCGGTGATTCCAGAAGAATTCGATGGTCTGGGTTTGAGTTATCTTGAGCTTTCGGTGATCGCGGAGGAACTTGGACGGGTGTATGCACCGGTTCCCTTCTCTTCTTCTGTCTATCTTGCCACAGAGTCGCTGCTGGCAGCCGGCAGTAAAGAGCAGAAAAACAATTGGTTGCCAAAGTTGGCAAATGGTTCCGTCATCGGTTGTTTTGCCGCTGTTGAAGGCAGTGGACAAATCAGCCCATCGACAATCAGTACGACAGTCCAGGATGGTGTAATCTCCGGCGCCAAGATACCTGTTGCTGATGGTGACGTCGCGGACTTTGCCATTGTTATAGCCAGGGATGACAAAGGGGTTTCCGCATACCTGGTGAGCCTCACCGGGAGTGGTGTTAGCAGGCAGACTGTTGAGACTCTGGATCCGACAAGATCCCACGCCAGAATAGACTTCTCGGAAGCCAGCGCGGAACTGCTGGGAGAAGCAGGACAGGGCTGGGCTCTTTTGGATAAAGTCTATAACCGGGCAGCAATTCTTTTTGCCTGGGAACAGCTGGGTTGTGCAGATGCAGCTTTGGAAATGGCCAGGGAATATTCCATGGGAAGGTTTGCCTTTGGTCGACCGATTGCATCCTATCAGGCCATCAAGCACAAACTCGTGAATATCTACGTAAAAAATTCACTGGCGAGATCAAATTGTTATTACGGATCATGGGCCTTGTCGACCGATGCCCCGGAATTGCCGATTGCGGCAGCGGCGGCCAGGGTTGCCGCCATTCAGGCTGGCTACCTGGCTTCCAAGGAAAACATCCAGACCCACGGTGGTATGGGTTTCACCTGGGAGTTTGATTGCCAGTTACCCTATCGACGGTCCAAACTGTTGTCGATCAACATTGGCAGTGAAGCGGTCTGGCAGGAGAAACTGATTTCTGCCATCGAATCAGAACGCGCGGCTTAAGGAGCAGATCATGGATTTTAATGACACACCGGAAGAAGCAAAATTTCGGCAGGAAGCACGGCAATGGCTTGCAGCCAATATACCCGATAAAAAAGAACTTGCAGGTCTGGACACCATCGCAGCTGCAAAGCTCTGGCAAAAGCGCAAGTATGATGCGGGGTGGGCCTGCATCACCTGGCCGGAGGCTCATGGTGGACGAGGCGCCACTCCGATCGAGAAAGTTATCTGGGAGCAGGAAGAAGGTAAATACAATATCACGGAAGATAATATCACGGAAGATGTTTTCTCCATTGGTCACGGGATGTGTGCACCCACAATGATGGCCTGGGCTACTGAGGAACAGAATAGTAAATACCTGCCCAGGTTGGCGAGCGGAGAGGATATCTGGTGCCAGTTGTTCAGTGAACCCGCAGGTGGTTCCGATTTGGCAGCCCTGCGTACCAGAGCAGAAAAAGATGGAGATGAATGGGTGATTAACGGGCAAAAAATCTGGACCACCGGCGCCCATTATTCCGATTATGCGATCCTCGTTTTACGTACAGACCCGACAGTACCGAAGCACCAGGGATTGACTTATTTTTTCATTGATATGAAGTCACCCGGTATCGAAGTCAAACCCATCCGTCAAATTTCCGGTGGTGCAAATTTCAACGAAGTGTACTTAACCGATGTCAGAGTTTCTGACAGTCAGAGGCTGGGGGCAGTAGGTCAGGGTTGGCAGGTAGCGATTACCACCTTGATGAATGAACGTGCTTCCATAGGCAGCGGCGGGGGCGGCGTTAACTTTGATAGAGTATTTGAACTGGCCGGGAAGGTTAACATCGGCGATAAACCCGCCCTGGAAGACAGTGGTGTTCGCCGTAAACTGGCAGACTGGTATATCCAGGAGGCAGGACTGAAGTATAACGGTTATCGTTCCTTAAGCGCCCTGTCCAGAGGTGAAACACCGGGGCCGGAAAGTTCCATTGGTAAACTGGTGGGGGCGCCGAAACTGCAGGACATGTCGTCTTTTGCTCTGGACCTGCTGGATTCGAGCGGCGCCATCCTGGACCATGAATTCTCTGAAGATGCCGGGAAATATCAGAACGCTTTTTTGAATTCTCCGGGACTCCGTATCGCGGGCGGTACGGATGAAATCATGGCTAACATCATTGCCGAGCGCGTATTGGGTATGCCCCAGGATGTCAGGGTTGATAAGGGTATTCCCTTTAACGAGATACCGACTTCGGGATAACCTCCGGGACCAGGGGGTTACAACAATGGTGCCGAAGAGAGGACTTGAACCTCCACGGGGTTGCCCCCACTACCCCCTCAAGATAGCGTGTCTACCAATTCCACCACTTCGGCTAAAATCATTCTTCAGATGGTTCCGGTTCTACTGTTGGAATCTCCGATATCTGGTCAGTTGATAAAGTTGGCAACTGATCAGGGACCTGCTCGACAACTTCAGGGATTCCAAGGTTCCTGACTTGTTCTGACTTCTGTTTTGCAAAGTAGGCCAGTGCGAAGCTGGTGAGAAAAAACCCGATGGCAATTATCGTGGTAATTCTGGTCAGGAAACTGCCGGCGCCGCCGCTGCCAAAGACAGTCGATGAAGCACCGGCGCCAAATCCTGATCCCATATCCGCACCTTTGCCCTGTTGCAGCAGGATCAGACCAATGATGCCCAATGCAGCAAGCACATGTGCCAGGAGAACCAGTGTCTCTACTATGTTCATGTCCATCAATTTGCTCCTGCCGCCTTGCAAATGGCAATAAATTCTTTACTTTTCAGCGATGCCCCGCCTACCAGGACACCATTAATATCTTCCATGGCCATCAATTCATCCGCGTTGCTGCCGTTAACACTGCCACCGTATAGAATACGCATGTTTTCCGCCAGCTCGCAGTCGACTTCGGCAACGAATTGCCTGATCCCGGCATGAACACCGGCGGCCAGGTCCGGCGTCGCGGTTTTGCCTGTGCCAATGGCCCATAAAGGCTCGTAGGCAATAATCCCCCGGCTGAACTCATCGCTGGAAACATGATCCAGCACGGCTGAAATCTGCCGGTTTATAACCTCGTGAGTCTCTGAAGCCTGCCGCTGCGACAGAGTTTCACCAACACACAATATGGGTGTCAAACCCGCATCGATGACCGCCTTGAACTTTGTCGCCACAACGTCATCCGATTCATCAAACAGGGTTCTGCGTTCCGAGTGGCCAGTCAATACGTACCTGCAACCAAATTCCCGGACCATCGATACCGAAATTTCACCGGTAAATGCCCCCTGTATATGCCAGTCTACGTTTTGAGCGCCGAGCTTGATGTGACTGTTCTCAATCAGTGAACTGACCTGTTGCATAAAAACAAAGGGAGGACAAATCAGCACATCACACTGAAAATCCTCCTGAGCCGCAATCGCGGTCACCAGTTCGGTGGCATCCTGGCGGGTACCGTTCATCTTCCAGTTGCCTGCAACCATGGATCTCATTGTTCGGACACCTGAAACAAGGTGGCGAATAGTAGCGATTTTATCATGAAGTTGCAATCCACGGTTGCTGCCTACCCCACTGATTCTGCAATGACTGACGCCAGTTCGTTGGCTAACTCTCTGACCTGGGATAAGTTCTCTCCTTCCACCATGACGCGAACGACCGGTTCGGTTCCGGAGGGTCTCAGCAAGACTCGCCCCCTGCCATCAAGTGCCTGTTTCGTCGATGCCACTGCCTCTCCAATCCTGGGGATCTCCTCCAGTGATGCTGTTTTTGGAACATCACCCTTACAACGGACATTCACCATGTGCTGGGGATATTTCTCCATTCCGTGCTTCAGGTCATGCAGGGATTTACCGGACTTGATCATGCCGGCCACAACCTGCAGCGAAGAAATAATGCCATCTCCGGTCGAGGTCAGATCGAGACAGAGGATATGGCCTGATGATTCTCCACCGAGTTGCCAGTGATTGCGAATGAGTTCCGTCAGGACATATCGATCACCTACCGCCGCACGAATGAATGGGATGGATTCTCTTTCCAAAGCCTGTTCAAGACCGAAATTACTCATCATGGTCCCTACAACTCCGCCGGACAGCCGGTCCTCTTGCTTGCGCGAAGACGCAATAATGAGAAGTAACTCATCCCCATCAACCACCTCTCCCCGGTCATCAACCATGATGACCCGGTCTCCATCCCCGTCAAGTGCAATACCCAGGTCCGCCTGGTTGTCGATGACGGTTTCAACCAGAAGATCCGTCGAAGTTGAACCGTTATTTTCGTTGATATTGAAACCATCGGGTTCAGTACCAATCTCGAATACCTCCGCCCCAAGTTCGCGATAGACATTGGGTGCAATGTGGTAGGTCGCGCCGTTGGCACAGTCCAGTACCACTTTCAGGCCTTTGAGGTTGTAGCTGCCGGGGAAACAACTTTTGCAGAACTCTATATAGCGTCCTGCCGCATCCTCGATACGGGTAACCTTGCCAATCTGCATTGAATCAACCACGGTCATGGTCTGTTTCAGTTCATGTTCGATGGCAAGCTCGATCGCATCATCCAGTTTTTCACCGTTTTCGGAAAAAAACTTGATGCCATTGTCATAATACGGATTGTGCGAAGCGCTGATCACGATACCAGCCTGTGCCTTGAAAGTCCGTGTCAGATAAGCGATGGCAGGTGTCGGCATGGGGCCTAACAAAGCCACGTCGACTCCTGCGGCGGCCAGACCGGATTCCAGGGCGGATTCAAACATATAACCGGATACACGGGTGTCCTTGCCAATGAGCAACAGCCCCTGTCCTGATGATGAAAAAACTCTCCCCGCCGCCCATCCCAGTTTCAGCACGAATTCCGGCGTGATCGGCAGGGTACCGACCCGGCCACGTATTCCATCGGTTCCAAAATAGTGTTTTGACTCGCTCTGGCTCATGGCAACTGCTCTCTCTTAATTGCGTGAACAACTTTTTTTCTCTGGTTCATTGCAACCGCTCACTCTTAATTGCGTGCACAACCTTTAACGCCGCACTGGTTTGCGCTACATCGTGAACACGAACAATATTCGCTCCATGACTGACCGCAACAATGGCGCCCGCTACACTGCCAGACAACCTTGCGTCACTCAAACCCGTAATCATGCCGATGGTACTCTTTCTGGATAGTCCTACCAACAACGGCAGACCAAAAGACTGAAATTCAGCAAGCCGGTTTATCAGCATCAGGTTGTGTTCCGGGGTTTTACCAAAGCCGAATCCCGGGTCCAGAATGAGCAGTTTACGATTTATCCCGGCAACCCGACATGCTTCTATTCGATCGATGAAGAATGATTTGATGTCTTCGACCAGGTCGATATAGGAGGGTTGTTCCTGCATCGTCTGCGGTTGTCCCTGCATGTGCATGAGGCAAACATGCAGTCCGCTGGCAGCGGCAGCGGGCATTGCCCCATTGCGGGTCAGTGCCCGTACATCATTGACTGCATCGCAATCCGCCTTCGCTGCCTGTTCCATGACGGAGGCGGTACTGGTGTCGACGGAGATACAGACATCAGTTTCGGCCCGGATGGCTTCAATCACGGGGATGACCCGGTCCAACTCTTCCTGTTCCGGTACGGGGTTGGCGCCGGGTCGGGTGGATTCTCCACCAACATCAATGATGTCAGCTCCCTGTTGCAACAGTTGCAGCGCGTGCTCTTTAGCCGCACTCAGAGAGTTATAACGGCCGCCATCGTAAAAGGAATCCGGGGTAACATTGAGTATCCCCATAATCAATGGACGCTTTTCAGCCAGGAGACCCGTTATTCTTGACATGAAAAGACCGCAGTGGTGCGGTCAATGGTCCGGCGCTGGATCGCCAACGGGTCCGGGAGGTCGTGGCTTTGCAGGTTTGGGTTTTGTGTCCGCCACCGGTGTTGTGTTGTCATCCCACCCATCGGGAGGTCTGGGTTTACGACCATTCATGATGTCATCAATCTGCTCCCGGTCTATGGTTTCATATTCCAGCAATGTTTCCATCATGATATCCAGCTTGTCCCGGTTCTCTTCAAGCAGCGTTTTAGCAGTGTTGTAACAATCATCAATGATCGATCGTACTTCAATATCTATCTTGTTCTGGGTATCTTCTGACAAATGAGACTGGTTCATACTGGCCGATTTACCCAGGAAAATTTCTTCGTCCTCGGTATCGTACATCAGAGGACCAAGTTTGGAGGACAGACCCCACTTGGTCACCATGGAACGCGCCATCTTGGTCGCCTGTTCAATATCGTTGGCGGCGCCTGTTGTAATGCCATCAGGTCCAAGCGTCATTTCTTCTGCAATCCTGCCGCCGTACAGAGTACATATCTTGCTGTGAATAGCCCGTCTGCTGAGTGAATATCGGTCTTCTTCGGGCAGAAACATGGTTACGCCAAGCGCCCTTCCCCTGGGGATGATGGTGACCTTGTAACTGGGATCGTGATCCGGTACCAGGTAACCGACAATACAATGGCCAGCTTCATGGTATGCCGTATTTCTTTTTTCTTTCTCAGACATGACCATGCTTTTGCGCTCAGCACCCATCATGATCTTGTCTTTGGCCTGTTCAAATTCAGCCATACCGACGGTACGCCGGTCCTTTCTGGCAGCAATCAGAGCGGCTTCATTGACCACATTTTCAAGATCCGCACCGGAAAAGCCAGGTGTACCACGGGCAATCACCTCGGGTTTAAAATCCGCCGCAAGAGGGACTTTACGCATATGGACTTTCAGAATCTGTTCGCGTCCGCGGATATCAGGCAAGGAAACCACAACCTGACGGTCAAACCTGCCCGGGCGCAGCAGGGCCGGGTCAAGTACATCCGGCCTGTTGGTTGAGGCGATAATAATAATGCCCTCATTACCATCAAAACCGTCCATCTCCACCAGTAACTGGTTCAGGGTTTGCTCGCGCTCGTCATGACCACCGCCCAGACCAGCGCCCCTGTGCCGGCCTACAGCATCAATCTCGTCTATAAAGATAATACAGGGCGTCTGTTTCTTTGCCTGATCGAACATATCCCGGACCCGGGATGCGCCAACGCCGACAAACATTTCTACAAAGTCTGAACCGGAAATCGAAAAGAAGGGTACCTTGGCTTCACCGGCGATGGCTTTTGCCAGGAGTGTTTTACCGGTACCGGGCTGCCCCACCATCAGCGTACCTCGGGGTATACGACCACCGAGTTTCTGGAATTTGGCAGGGTCCTGCAGAAACTCCACCAGTTCCTGGACATCTTCCTTGGCCTCATCAACACCTGCAACATCTGCAAAGGTTGTTTTAATCTGGTCTTCACCCAGCAATTTTGCCTTGCTTTTGCCAAAGGTCAGTGGACCACCCCGACCGCCGGAACCACCCTGCATCTGGCGCATGAAGAACATGAAGACGGCGATGATGACCAGGATAGGGAAACTGGCTATCAGTAGCTGGGTCCAGATACTCTGCTGTTCTGGTCGATTACCTTTGAAAGTCACATTATGTTCGAGGAGATCGTCTATGAGCGCCTTATCCCCAATCTGCGGCTGAATGGTTTCGAACTGCTGCCCGTCAAAACGCTCACCGCGTATCGTGAGCCCATCAATTTCTATCGCGTCTACCTGGTCCTGTTTGACCATGTCAATAAAATCGGAGTAACCGATTTCATCCGTGTCCCTGGAGACATTGAAATTCTGAAAAACGATAAACAAAACAGCGGCTATGATGACCCAAAGCGCCAGGTTTTTAACCATGTCGTTCAAGAACTGATCCCCTTTGCAGAGTATGACCTGCAGGTAAATTGAATTCGCAAGCGTTTACATTACTACACATTCGGTATTTCACCAAAATTTGTTCCCTCATGCCTTAAGACCACGGCCCAGTAAATAAATTTCCCGGGACCGGTCTCGCGATGCTGCGGGCTTTATATTATTGAAGCGGAGAAAGGACTGCTGAAATGCCTGACGAAGCGGGTCGATGCCTGCTCCCTGAAAACATTTCACCAGTAAAGCGCCTTGCGGACTCAATATTTCCTGAGCCATTGCAAGCGCCAGTTCCACCAGGTAAACAATCCTTGGCTGATCTATTTCCTTCATACCACTTAAATTTGGGGCCATATCAGAAATTACAAGGTTTGGCGCAGTTCCATCCAGCGTTTTCCGGATCTGTTCAACTGTTTTTTCTTCAGTAAAATCGCCCTGGAGGCATATCACGCCTGGAATGGGTTGCATCTTCAATAGATCAACAGCAATAACCATACCATTTCTACCAGTGATTTCTTTTGCTACCTGGGACCACCCGCCCGGTGCGGCGCCAAGGTCCAATACTGTCTGTCCGGATCTTAAAACAGAGTATTTCTGCTGTATTTCCAATAACTTGTAGCTTGCTCTGGATCGGTATCCCGATTTACGGGCAGCCCTGACATACGCATCCCGTTCGTGTTCCGCCAGCCATCGTCTGGATTTTTTTGCCATTCCCTGTTCCATTTAAAACTTCAGGATAGAGTCGGCTGCCCCATTTTGAACTGAATACACGCTAATTTGTTCGGCGTTACAATTTTATTAAATCAGATGTGCTCTATGTTGCAGATTTCCAGTTCAACCTCTCCTTTGGGAGTCTTGACCACTGCAACGTCTCCAACTTCCTTGCCGACCAGCGCCCTGGCGATAGGGGAATATATAGACACTTTGTTCACCTTGATGTCTGATTCCTCATCACCAACGACCTGATAGGTGGATTCAGAATCATCATCCAGATTAACCACTGTTACAGTGGCCCCGAAGATGACCTTTCCGTTGGGCGGAATTTCCTGGATATTGATAACCTGGGCTACGGAAAGTTTATTTTCTATTTCATGAATCCGGGCTTCCACAAAGCCCTGCTCTTCCTTGGCGTACTGATATTCGGCATTTTCGCGCAGGTCTCCATGTTCCCGCGCTTCTGCAATGGCACGAACGATCCTCTGTCTTTCTACCGATTTCAATCGAGTCAGTTCACTTCGGAGAGCCGACGCGCCTTCCGCGGTCATCGGAATCTTGTTCATTTTCCTATGGGTCTGTTACCTGGAATATACAGTGTCAAATGGAAATGGGAATTTGTCCAGTGAAATTTCACAATCCGTGTGTTGCATGTCGGCAAAATTGGACAACTGGTCCTGACTGCCAGTTTGCGGTTGAGAAAGCTTTGTTGTTGGACTACGCTTTCCGGTGAAAAGAAAATGCGAGGTGCAACATGGTGGATGACAACAAGCGGCCTGATGTGTGGATAGGCCATGTGAGAATGCCCACACCAAAAATGGAGGAGTCCCATGCCTTCATGCAGGAAATTGGAATGCGACCGATATTCAAAGGCGAAACCGTGGCGGTACTGGAACTGCGGGGCGGTACTCACATCGTACTGGCAAACGATGAGAATCATGAGCCCGCGGATGTATCTTTCGACCTCATGGTGGAAGACCTGGCGGAGACCCATGCTCAATACCAGGAACGCGGTTACCAGGTCACGGAGATAGAAAAAGGACGCATTCACGATTCCTTTTATCTGACTGAGCCTGGAGGTAACCGGATAGTGGTGAATTCAACTCATGTACCTGATCACAGCCTTGTCTGAGACATGGATGCAGCATTCCCGGACAATTGCCAGTCAGTTTACGGCTATCCGGTTTATCGGGTTGGGTGGTTTTTGAAACAGGAGTGAATAATGACCATCAAGGATATATTCAGCGAAGTCGAGTTAGCCAAACAGGATATTGAGAATCTCGGCGTTGATGATCTCAAAAGAGAACTACAGGACAATCCGGATCTCCTGCTGATTGATTTGAGGGAGATCCAGGAACGAGTGGACCTGGGCGCCATCCCCGGTTCCATCCACGCGCCCAGAGGTATGCTGGAATTCTGGGCAAGTCCCGCCAGCCCCTATTACCGCGATTACTTCCAGGAAGATCGCCGGACGATCCTGTTCTGCGCCGGAGGCGGACGTTCAGTCTTTGCAACGCTTGCGCTGCTGGATATGGGTTTCAAGGATGTGGCACACCTGGAAGCCGGATTTGGCGGTTGGCAGGAAGCCGGGGAGGAGATTGAGGATGTTGCCGCGACCAGTAGATGGATAAGACGAGAGTAAACGTTCAGCGGATTTCATTTAAGACATGATTCAGCATGCTCACTCCACAAAGCGTGTGCAGAATACCCACCTCGTCTGTGGCATTGAAGAACTGCTCATAAAAACTGGTATCACATAGATCTTCATAATGCATGGCGTTGACGTTGCCATCCAGTGTACTCAGGAAATCTTTGGTATTGTCGACCGGTACCAGCCGGTCGTAGGTGGAATGATACAGGTGGAGTGTAACGTCCTCATCATTGAAGACTTCTTCCGGATTGACAATATTCTGAAAGCTGCTCATCTGCAGAATTGCTTTCAGTCTGTCATAGGTGGCATCGTTGTCCAGAAATCCCCTGATAAATTGAGTACTCAGATTCTCGTCTTCTTCAACGTCCTGAATGGTTATGCCACTGTCCGTGTATTCAATGATACCCGGAAGAACTCGACCGGATATATAAGGCACATGAGCTTCCTGGTTCACCAGGGTGCAGTAACCGTCATCATTGCAGCGTCCGTCCAGAGCCTGCATGACGCCCAGGAAAGTGCGATACAAGTCTAACGGCGCACCACCGGAATAGACGTCGACGGTCTGCAGGGAATCTTTGTGATGGTGATGTATCTCCATCCAACTGGCAATGGCGCTGTGACCTCCCTGCGAGTAGCCGATAATGCTGATCGGTAAGGGTCTGCCATCTCCATGTATATCGACATAATCATTACTGTCCAGCACCCGGCGAACAAGATCGGCCGAATGCGAGCCGACTCTGTTGGCAATAAGATAGGTTTCCGGCAATTCGCCGGTCGTTCCCCGACCAAAGTTGTCCGGTGCAACGACGAGGAAGCCGTGACCGGCGAACAGATTGGCAAGGATATACCAGGCATCTGTTGCATCGAGTTCCGATGGCGTGGAGCCGGTGGCGTGATTCAGCAGGATGATCCTGTCTCTCGGCGTAAAATCATCTGCAGAACTGATGTCGGGAATTGCCAGCAGTCCACTCAGAATCCCGGCGGACCCATCCGGGTGAGTCGATGAATACTCCACTTTCCGCACTATCACATCATGAACGACTTCGGGATTGGCCAGGTAACGCCATTCGCTATTGATCAGAGCAACGATTAATTCCAGCAATAGTTGCTTCACTTCATCCGGACTATCCAGTTGATCGGACAGCGCATCCAGGATATAGCCTGCAAAGAGATTATCCACCATGTCTTGTGGATTTTGTTGTTCATCAATGACATTCAACGTTGGAGTATCACTGCCGACATCAAGGTCTAATGTGCCTTCGTACCGGGTGCCGCTTTCTCTCGTTGCCTTGACCGTAATGGTGTGACTGGCTGCCCCGATACCCTGCGGGCAGGAGAGTCTGTGGGTGGTCAGTTGATTCCCCTCAATGTCTGCAAGATCCGATGCGCTGCGCCGGGTACTGACAGCATTCAATCCATTGCAGTTCAATTCGACTGCGAAATCTGCGTCAGACCAGGTTGAATGAGACAACTCGAATGCGGTTTGATAACCGGGGACACTGCCCTGTTCGTTCAGGGGGATTGAGTCGATGAATTCGATTTCCAGTACGGGTTCCGGGGGTGGCGGGGGCGGTTCCACTGGTTGTGGTTCGATTGTGCCGGCGCCGCCGCCGCAGGCGGTTATTACTGTGGTGGTCAGGAGGATGATAGGTATTATGCGGGGTTGTGGCATGGTGGGGGTATTGTAGTGCATTAGTAGTGACGGTGCATACCTCAGTCGAAGCGCAAACTCTCGACGAGCTCGGAAATGTGCGTCCTGCGCTCTTGATCATGCGCGATCACCCAGACGACTTTGCCGTCCTTGAACGCCGCAACCACTTGCGTGTTGAAATTAAGCGCGGCAGGGGCGTAGGTCCACGCGATCTCGGAACGATAGGCCGGCGTACCATCGGCGAGTGTGATCGGGCGATTTTCCGTGACTTCGTAGTCCGAGCCGGATCCCGCCGCAAACCCCACGGAAATGATGAAGTCCGATACCTTGCCCAACGACAGGCCATCGGCGATGTCGGCGACGGATGCTGCGAACTTGACGCCATCCGGTGTGTCACCGACGAATACCTCCCCGGACATTGTCGGGGGGCCGACATCCGTCCCCGGCGGAAACGCGATCGTGAATTGAGGCTCGCCGGTATAGGTGTAGGACGTGGGGTGTGGCACGACCTTGATCGCACGCCGAAGGGTGACGGCGGGGTGCGTATTCGGCGTCGTCAACGCGTTCAGGATTTCAAACTCCATCGTCAGTTCGTCAGGCATCACTGCCGGTTTCACCTTCAAGTTGGTCTGGCTCTGCGGCGCGACTTCGACGAGATCGGCGTGTCTATGCAGGGACTGGGACGCTGTCGAGAGGTGCCGCAGTTGCAGCGTCGCGTCGGTGTTGTTACGCAAAGTGA
Source organism: Gammaproteobacteria bacterium (assembly GCA_026713185.1). Classification (GTDB taxonomy): domain Bacteria; phylum Pseudomonadota; class Gammaproteobacteria; order Pseudomonadales; family Azotimanducaceae; genus UBA7455. The sequence continues at coordinate 4,496 of JAPOOX010000165.1, read as the reverse complement.
CTTCTATGGTCGCGTCGTTCTCGTCGCGAATCGCGCTCTCGACCACGAGCCCCGCGTGCAGAAGAGCTTGTAGCGGTTCGTCTCGTCCGATCAGCAGGTTGTCGAACCAGACCACCGTGCGCCTGGCGAATAACGCCTCTTTGATCGCGTCAGCGGATCGCTCGGTAGCAAGCACCAGTGTGACCGGACGGTGGCCGTTGCCGGCGACGTCGTAGTCCCAGTCGATCAGGTTGTGGACATCCGATGTGCCGATGTAGGTCAAGTTGTGATCGACAGCGATCCGATGCGCTTCTTCGTTGTACGATGCACCGTTCACGATCTCGATGCCGTGCAGTTGCCCCTGTTCGATCAGCGCCCGCTGCACTTCGGTCAGTTCGGTTCGCAGATGCGGAGTCCTCGGTGAACCCCACGGGTGGTTCCAGAACACGAAACCCCTTTGCGCGTTGGCCGCGGCGACGGCCTCCTGTAGGGTCCACTCGGAGGCGAATGCCGCTAACTCCGGCCCACTGCGCCCGCCAACGGGCCACAGCGCGTTGGCGTCGGTGATGAACACGGCATTCATGTGTCCATCCGGGGCTTCGCGGGTGATTTCCGAGCCGGCGACGACGATCAGGTCCGTGCCCACAGCCCCCTGTACAGCCTCATCAAACGCGACATTGCGGTCCGGGTGTGGAATGAACACCTGGTGTGGCTGGTACTCCAGATGCTCGGTGATCGCCAATGCGTCGAGACCATCAAGCAACGCCTCGGCGACGCGCACGTTGGGCCACACGTGGCCATCGGAGAACACCGAGTGGGTGTGCAGGTCGACGACCAGGGTCAGGTACTTCCCGGTGTCGGGGAAATCGATGTGTCGCGCCTCGTCAGCGTCCGTGCGCACCTGGCCGTGGCCCAAGGCGACGGTCGATATCACACCGCCAAGGGCGGCGCCCATGAAACGCAAGTATCGGGATCGATCACGCATGTCTATACCTCGTTGGCCAGAGAGCAGGCAGTATTAATCACGTTTTCCGAAGACCAGTCAAGGTCAGTCAACTGTTTTATTTGTGGCGATCGTATCACTGCTGCCACCGTTAGCACCGTAGGTGGGATCGTTAAACCATCCGGGTGCAATGACTTCGACTTGTCGAGCGCTATATCCCGGAGTCTTTCCATCACTTCAGGATGTTCCAGGAGACGAATGTATCTATCATTCCCAACAGCCTAAATTGCCAGGCTTACTCCGAGTCATTTCCTGGTTGTGCTACTGGCCCACAATAATAAATACTGTCCTGGTTGAGGTTCTGGTTAATCCAACTTGCAAGTCGAACTTGGTACTTCTTACTCTGCCTTCTCAAAGTGGATTTTATTTCCGGCAGAAGCGCATGGCCTTTCAGTAGCTCGATTGGGTCTGGGTTAATTGACATGCCATTGTCACGAATAGAGCACACCGGCATCCTGATTACACAATAGTCATTCCTTGGGCGACGACCAAGTTTTTCGGCTAACTCAACAACTTCTGCAGGGGTTGAGAAAAACTCTCGGAAGAAGGATATGCCTGTTGAGTCGTCTTCCGTGGGTCGAAAAACAACTCTCGAAACAGGCAACTCAAGATTTAAGTCAACCCACTCAACTAAGGATCTGCGCAGTAATAGTTCTTCGTCCTCAATTGCATCGTCTTCCGTTTTCACGATTCAATTCTATGCGGCGATAGTGGTGTCGTCTCCTATCACTGAGCGGGCGTTAGGCCGAATATTGTGGTCAGGATATGTTGCAGCATTTGTTGGGTAATAGTAACGTTCTATCGTACCAGGTATCGGAGCCCACTCAATTTCCATAAACTCGGGATCCTCTCCAACTTTATATGACATGATTTCTGCTCGCCAAGGTTCCTCAATCTCAACCTCTACCACAAACCCATTGTTTTGCCACTCGATAACAAGGCTTCGATCTAACGTTAATAATCTGTCAGGTGGGGTGATTTGAGACTGACACATCCGGCTCAGCAGATCACTAATTGACCTCATCAGGTCGGGATTTAAACCATCATGCTGCGCATTCTCAAACGACCTTAGAGCCATGTCCCAAGGTGACCCAGACACATCCATTGTCACGCGATTTGAGTCATTGTTATTCATAATGGTTCACTCCTTCATTCCCCAGACACCATGCGCATCGGGCGTTGTAAGCTTAACAAAACTCTCAACTATTGCGTCATGTCCAATTCGCAAGCCTTCTTCTAAACCTATTTTCTGGCTTAGTGGGCCGCGACAGGTTAATTCCAAGTGTAATAGTTCAGTACCCTCAACCAGGTGAATCCGGGTTTGCAAGGTGGCGTGCATGCGTCCTACTTGGTTTGGAAGAACCCAATTCCAGTACATATTAAGAGATTCTGGTGTTTGCTCTAAGGCGTATGGGATTTGAAGCCCCTTGATAACTAATGGCCAATCCGCAATGGAATTCCAAAGGTTACCTTTGAACAGATGATTTGTATAAGTGACTTCCCAATGGTTTTCTTCAAGATCAAGCGATCCTGCTTTATCTACAAAGTCTTTAAATTTGCCATAATACTCAAAAAACTCTTTTAGTAATTCATCAAATTCAACGTAAGGTAGCCCCTGTTCTTTGCTCCAATTTAAGTGGAAGCGTGTATTCTGGATCTGAACAAGGCGTTGATCAGAAGATCTTCTTATTTGAGCTCGCTGGGGAATTGGCTGCGTGGCGGCAATAATCTGTTGCGGTTCTATTTTATGCGGTCCGAAGTGCTCTATAACCTCCTGGATTGGCTGGATGATCTTTAGGTCATCCCAGTCGTCTCCTAGCCACTGCTTCCAAAACCATCCTGCGTGTGCGTTGTTATAGAAAGGAAGCTCGCCGAACTGGACGCCTACAACGCGTTCATGAATTGGCGGGTCTGTGAATATAATTTTACCTGGCACGTTTTGGCATCTCTGGGTACGAGTTCAGTAACATCATAACTTAGACAAAATATATATCCTGAGTTCTATTCCAGCAAACCACATCTATTTTAATTTTACATTTTTTTCGGCAAGTATTAGGGCTCCTTGAGTATTTCCATACCTCAAATCTATTTCACGAGCCTCCGTATTGAGAATCCTAACATTCTTTATGTGATCTGCATACGATTGCACTGGATCAGTTCAGAGAGGTCGCCGAGAATGAAGTGCTAGGGCTCTATGAGGGCAACTTTCCCAAGAATTCTTCAACCTCAGGCGCTTGTCCGGTGTCTAAGTATCTTCTGACAAAGTCGACGATTCCCGGTGCAGTTTTTTTCGGCTTGATGGTTTCGAAAGTGTCGAGCCCAGGTGCTTCCAGGTCGAAATCGGCCAGCAGGACCTTGCGAACTCTTTTTGCAAGCTCCACGCCCGTATTCACGAGCGCCATGGTGCGACCGACACCGTGATCAGGTACCCGGCGTAGCCGTTCCGGGCGAAGTAGACGTTTGTGCACGCTGTGCTCCTTGTTCTTGATTGAAGATGTCCTCAGCTAATTGATGGAGGCGATGCGCCAGAAAGACGATGTCTTCTTGTAACGTGATATCGCTTAAGTGTGCGATTAATCCAATGAGAACAAGGGGTTGCGTGACTAAGATATCTTGTAACGCGGATGGCATTAAAGTGACTGTTTCTTTATGTTTATCAATGACTTGGGACGATGAGTCATCTTGTAACGTAATCAGCAGCGCGTGCAGCTCATGTGCACGACGACTTGAAAACCAGGAGCGTATTTACTCAATTATCCTTGCCGGTTGTATTGACGCAAAATGAACACATGAGGTAGAAAACACGACAAGAAATGCATCAGAGAAACGAGCGTTCTTTTATTACCAGAATGAATGTTCATTTTGACCGGTATACCCAGTGTTGCCTCATTCAAAAATGTTACCAAGAATGTGAATGCGATAGTAATTGTTTCGAAGTGACTTTTTTCAGTCAACACTGTTAGCATTCTCTTCGGTTTTTTACACTTCTCTAAATTTCTAAGACCCTGGATTGTATGTATCTGTATTTACAAGTCGTCACTTACTGGACATGTCGGTAATTTCTGTCCATCTGTTCTTGAGTCCTCATTCCTATCGGAGTGATTTCAGCTGAACCGTCGTCGTCACGCAGAGAAATCGTCTTATCTTCTTTGAGGATCTCTTTCAAGGTTGAGAACGAAACAAAACACGTCCTGTTTCTGGGAGGAAGGCATCACTTAGAAATGAAAGGAGGGGTCATCAGAATATTCCCGCTGAAATATTCAATCATCTCCCCAAGATCCTTTATAAACTCGCTGTCCGACACGTTGCAGTAGCGCCAGCAAGAAAATGTCTGCCCATGGGGATCAACTGCTTCCAGTGCCTCATTCACGTATTCAGTTGCCTGCACTGTATCTTCGACCACCCAATAAGCGAGACCCATAAATTTTATATAAATTTTTCCCCTGTGGGGGGTTAATTTTTTTTCTTCGATTCTTTTCTATTGGTGTTTGATTCATTTTTTTTTGTTTATTTT
>JAPOOX010000160.1 GCA_026713185.1 Gammaproteobacteria bacterium | reverse complement strand
CAAGCGGACAGGATTATCCTTAACAAAGACAGTTTCCAGGCGCTCGGTGGTGTCGTTCTGACCGGATTCGGTATTTATCCAACCTACTACAAGTCAGCGCTCGATAAATTGAAAGTGGACATCAATGTTTTTACCTCTGGAGATTACAAGGATGCAGTAGAACCCTATCTCCTTGAAGGTATGTCCGATAAGGCAAAAGAGGCAAATTCGGCATGGCTGCAGGAACTATGGCTGATATATGGCAATACCATCACAGAGAACAGGGGAATCAGTGTTGAGTCGCTTGAAGATTACATCAATTCCTACGGCTCCTTACTTGCCGCGGCAGGGAACGATTCAGCGCAACTTGCCCTGAACCATGGTTTTGTCGATGAATTGCTGTCGGAATCAGAATGGCGTGAAGAAATGCAATCGGCCGTTGGTCGTTCAGGAAGAACTTATCGGCAGGTTTCATATGACGACTACCTCACAGAGATTAGTCCATCGTTCGATGTACCCAGGCCACATATGAGCAAAATTGCGGTCATTACAGCGAGCGGCACTATTCTGGATGGTGAACAACCCAGCGGTAACATCGGTGGAGAAACGACATCCCGACTGCTTCGTCAGGCGCGATGGGACGACGATGTCAAAGCACTGGTCCTGCGAATTAACAGCCCAGGAGGCAGTGCTGCGGCATCCGAGAAGATCCGGCACGAAATCGAATCAACGTTACTGTCTGATAAACCGGTTGTCGTTTCCATGAGCAGCTATGCTGCATCCGGTGGATATTGGGTATCCAGTACAGCCAGTAAAATATTTGCACTTGAATCCACAGTTACCGGATCGATCGGTACTTTCATGCTGTTCCCGACATTTGAAAGGAGCCTCGCTGAGTTGGGAATATACAGCGACGGGGTAGGTACGACAGAACTCAGCGGTACATTCAATCTCTTCAAATCTATTGGCCCCGTATTTCAGGATACGCTTGAGAAGAGTGTAGACCATACTTACAGCAAATTTCTTTCGCTTGTTGCCAAAGGCCGTGACCTTAGTCTGGAAGAAGCAGAAGAAGTTGCAAAGGGGCGTATCTGGACGGGGAAAACCGCTGTTGAACTGGGTTTGGTAGATGCTATTGGCGGACTGGACGAAGCCATTGAAGCAGCGGCCCAACTTGCCGGCACTGATGATTATGAGGTGATTCATCTAGAGCAAACACTATCACCGGGTGAACAGCTTGTTATCAGCCTCCTGAATTCCGGTTTACAGACACTGCAACACTGGTTCCCTGTCAATAATCAAATTCAGGCAGTATCAGCCGTCCTTCCTCTGGACCTGCTGAAGATGAGTGAGTCGCCTGGTGTCTATGTACAGTGTCTGTATTGTAATGTGCAGTAATTGATCCACATGCATCACCACAGGATCTGTTACCTGCTGACGAGGGTGTCGTTTCAGTAAGTCAGGGCTTCTGGAAGATCAGAACTGCATTGGTTCCGCCAAATCCAAAACTGTTTGACATTATGGTGTTCAATCCCGCGTTGTCCAGTCTACGGGTGACAATCGGTGCTTCACACATCTCAGGGTCCAGGTTTTCAACATTTGCGGATGCACAGATAAAGTCATTATCCAGCATCAGAAGAGAGTAGATTGCTTCATGTACGCCAGCGGCCCCCAGGGCATGTCCGGAAAGTGATTTGGTCGAACTAATCCTGGGAACCTGATCCGTAAAAACACGGGTAATCGCCGCGATTTCTGGTGGGTCTCCCTGAGGAGTGCTGGTGCCATGGGCATTGATGTAATCAACAGGTCCATCAACCGTAGACATTGCCATCCGCATGGCACGCTCACCGCCTTCCCCGGACGGGGCGACCATATCGTGACCATCAGAAGTAGCGCCATAACCTGCCAGTTCTGCATAAATCTTTGCACCTCGCGCCTTTGCATGGTCCAGTTCCTCAACAACGAGAAATCCCGCACCACCTGCAATGACAAATCCGTCCCTGTCAATGTCATAAGCCCGGGATGCTTTGGTCGGTTCATGGTTTCGTTTCGTGGACAATGCTCCCATGGCATCGAACAATGATGTCATGCTCCAATGTTCTTCTTCACCACCGCCGGCAAATACTATGTCCTGTTTACCTAATTGAATCAGTTCCTGGGCATGGCCAATACAGTGAGCACTGGTAGAACAGGCTGATGTGATCGAATAGTTCACTCCCTTGATTTTGAATGGCGTTGCCAGACAGGCAGATATGGTAGAACTCATGGTCCTCGTAACACGATAGGGTCCAACCCGTCTCAAACCTTTTTCCCGCAGGACATCTGCAGCTTCTGTCAGGTTGGAGGAAGAAGCGCCGCCAGACCCGGCAACAATACCGGTACGTTCATTGGAAACATCGGCTTCTTCCAGTTGGGAATCCTGTATGGCTTCTTTCATGGCGATGTAGGAAAACGCTGCGGCGTCACCCATGAAACGTCGAAGTTTCCGATCTATCAATTCATTTATATCGAGGGTGATACTGCCGGCTATTTGACTGCGCAAACCCATTTCTTCATAGGCTTTCTGGAATTTGATGCCGGATTTTGTTTCCCGGAGGGATTCCAGTGTCTCCTCTGCGTTATTTCCCAGCGGAGAGACCAAACCTAAACCGGTAATTACCGCTCGTTTCATCAAGATATCCTAAAAGTCATCCAAAGAAGTAAACAAACCAACTTTTATGTCATCTGCGGTGTAGATCGTTTTACCATCAACCAACACTTTGCAGTCTGCAACTCCCATTACGTTCCTGCCTTCCCGGATACGGGTCAATTCAATGCAGTATTGTACCAGCTTTGCGCTGGGTAATACCTGACCCCTGAAGTTGACCTTGCCGCATCCAAGCGCCCGGCCAAGCCCCATGTTTCCTCTCCATGCAAGATAGAAACCAACCAGTTGCCATAATGCATCAAGCCCAAGACAGCCTGGCATGACCGGGTCGTCAACGAAATGGCATTTAAAAAACCACAGGTCGGGATGGATATCCAGTTCAGCCAGAATTTCACCCTTCCCGTTCTTGCCGCCATCTTTATTGATTTCAGTGATTCTGTCCAACATCAGCATATCACCCACAGGAAGATGTGCCCGTCCAGGACCAAAGAGCAGACCATTACCACAATCCAGTAATTCTGCTCTGTTGAATGAATGTTTGTTTTGCATAAGTCGGATAATGATTCAGAAAGGCCGGAAGCCCCCTGAAATTAAAGTGCAGAAAATATAGCATTGTCACAAGAAAGTAAAATCAACATAATTATCATGTTGAGGTTACTGATTTTACCCGGAATCCATCCATTAATGTAAACAAAATGAGTCATGGATAAATTTGTATGATTAAAGTGGATAAACTTGCCGTTGTCCATCAAGACGCCGAGATTGGGGACAACTGTGAAATTGGCCCGTTTTGTACTGTCGGGCCGCATACCCGAATTGGGGCCAATACGAAATTGCGGTCTCATGTACTGGTAGAACCTCACACTATGATTGGTGAGGATTGTGACATATTCCCATTCGTTTCTCTGGGTATCCAGTCTCAGGATCTAAAGTATGTCAAAGGTACCGTCACCTATACTGAAATAGGTGACCGTAACATTATCCGGGAATTCGTCAGTATCCACAGCGGTACCAGGGAAGGCAGCAAAACATCCATTGGCAACGACTGTGCACTGCTGACCCAGGCGCATGTTGCACACAATTGTACGGTCGGCAACCATGTGATAATCAGTCACGGTGGAACAATTGCAGGCCACGTAACCCTGGGTGACCGTGCCAATATCGGTGGATTGGCGGCTGTTATCCAGTTCACCCATATAGGACAGGTTGCCATGATTGCAGGCATGGCCAGAGTGATACAGGATGTCCTGCCATTTACCATTGCCGATGGATTCCCTGCCCACATGCGCGTCATAAATCGGGTTGGGATGGAGCGTGCCGGATATAAATCAAAAGATATGGACGAGGTCAGGAAAGCATTCCGAATTCTGTTTCTGCGCGGCCTCAGACTTGAAGAAGCAATAAACCAGGTAAAGACCGAATTCCCCGAGTCGAACAACGTACAACTGATGCTGGACGCTATTCATTCATCTCAACGGGGACTGGCCCGGCCGGAATCCGATACCTATGATGTTAATATGGGTGACTAATCAAAACAGCATGTTTCTACCGAGTTGCACCGACCAATGATTAAAGCCGTACTCTGGGACTTTGGTGGCGTTATCACAAGCAGCCCTTTCGAATCTTTCAATCGTTTCGAAGAGGCCAATGGACTGCCCAGGGATTTCATTCGATCCATCAACTCGACCAATCATGAAAATAATGCCTGGGCTCAATTGGAAAGCAGCCTGATATCCGTTGACGACTTCGACATAAAATTTGCCGAAGAGTCCCGGAACCTGGGTTATGAAATCCGTGGAGCCCAGGTGCTGGCTCTTTTGTCCGGAGAGTTGAGACCAGAGATGGTGACTGCACTGAAAATTATCAGGCAACGCATGAAAATCGGTTGCATCACCAATAATGTAAAAGCTGGAGAAGGTGCATCCATGGCACAGAATGCGGAACGGGCCGCCAGAATGAGTGCGGTATTTGATTTATTTGATACAGTCATTGAATCAAGCAAAACAGGCATCAGAAAACCGGACCCGCGAATTTATCAAATCGCCTGTGAACAAGTTTGTGTAGCCCCGGAAAACGCGGTGTTCCTTGATGATCTTGGTATCAATCTGAAACCTGCAAGGGCACTGGGCATGTCCACCATTAAGGTATTGAACAGCACACAGGCATTGGACGATCTGGAATCGTTACTGAAATTTCCTCTGCGATGAAAAGACCTTCCAGTGGCAATACTCCTTCAGTGCCAAACACCCCTGACTATCAAGAACACTCAGGCGCCAATGGGGTCAGTAAACAGTCGCCTCAACCACCAGAAATGCGGTAGAGAAAATGAACTTCACTCCCGGGCTGTATTTGCTCGAGGAAAGGGTCATGAACGATCTCACCATCAATGGCGACAGCCATCTTGAGAATCTCGTCCTCTTCCAGTTTTTCATACCTGCTGACAATCTCGGAAACAAGGCTTCGGTAGTTTGTCGCCGAGATTTCTGTTTGCGCTTCTCCAGTGAATTTTTGCAATTCACTGGAGAAAATCACCTTTGATTGCATATCCTGGTCAGAAAACTCTATGCATCCCTGATTGCTTTTAAAACACGGGGTGGTGACAGCGGCAGTTCTGTCATGCGGATATCGATTGCGTTACTGACTGCTGTACCGACAGCCGCCAACGGGGGAACGATCCCCGTTTCACCAACACCACGAACACCAAAAGGATGAAATGAATTGGGGACTTCCACGATGACAGTGTCGATCATGGGTAAATCAGATGCCAGTGGCACCCGATAATCCAGAAAGCCCGGATTTTCCAGTAAACCATCTTCATTGTAGATATATTCCTCATTCAGCGCCCAGCCAATCCCTTGTGCAGCGCCACCCTGGTACTGACCTTCCACGTATCCTGGATGAATTGCCTTACCGGCATCCTGAATGGCTGTATAACGAATGACATCAACCTTGCCGGTTTCCCGATCAACTTCCACATCCGCCATATGCACAGCGAAACTGGGGCCTGCACCTCTGGCACTGATGTTTCCACGACCGGTGATCATGCCGCCGGTTCTGCCAGCCTGGGCACTGATCTGGGCAGCGGTCAGTTTGTCTTCTCCAACGGTATTGATGGCAACACCGTCCTTCCAATCGACCTGATCGGGTGTAACATTCCACACTGCTGCAGCCCGTTCCTTCATCTGTCTGACTACATCCTGTGCTGCCTCAACAACTGCCATCCCGGTTGCAAAGGTGGTTCTGCTACCGCCGGTAGTATCACTGTGTGCTGCATTTTCCGTATCGGCGACCAGTGGTTTGAATGATTCAATCGGCAGGCCTACTCCTTCCGCTGCCATCATCTGCATGGAAGCGCGACTGCCGCCAATGTCTGGAGACCCTTCAACAATGGTACCGGTTCCGTCCGGATTCATGTTTATGCTGACGCTGGAAACACCACCGATATTGAACCAGAAACCCGCGGCAATGCCCCGGCCCTGATTCTCAGCCAATGCTTCCTTGTATTGTGCTGAATTTCTCGCGGCTTCAAGACACTCGACAAGACCAACGGCTTTCAGTTTAGGCCCGTACATGGTTTGTGTTCCTTCCCTGGCTGCATTTTTCAAACGTAATTCAATGGGATCAATACCCAGCTCATCCGCCAGTTCATTGATAACCATTTCACAGGCAAATTCTGATTGTGGTGCACCCGGCGCCCGATACGCAGCAACTTTTGGCTTGTTGACAACAACATCAAAACCTTCAACATACTGATTTTCAACATCGTAGGGTGTAAAGACTGTCATGCAGCCAGGGCCAATGGGTGATCCGGCGAATGCACCTGCTTCGTAGGCCAGATGTGCTTCCATGGCTGTAATTGTCCCGTCTTTTGTGGCGCCAATTCTGATTTTACTTCGTGATGCAGAAGCAGGTCCCGATGCCTTGAAGACCTCCTCGCGATTCATCACCATCTTGACAGGACGACCTGTCTTTTTGGATAACATAAGCGCAACAGGTTCCAGGTAAATTGTCGTCTTGCCACCAAAGCCGCCGCCAATTTCACTGGCTACAACTTTCAAATTGCTGTGTTCGATATTCAACAGGCTTGCCGTACTTCCCCGTACATCAAAATGACCCTGGGTACTGCACCAGATCATGGACTGGCCATCTTCGTCATAACGCACTGTGGTGGCATGAGGTTCAATATAACCCTGGTGGACAGTAGGTGTCTGGAAGTTCCTTTCGATAATCACGTCTGCTTCGCTGAAGCCCTTCTCGATGTCACCTTTTTTCAGTTCCATGCGCGATGCAATGTTGGAAGGCGTCGTGGGATCTTGAGCGAGTCCTGAGGTGAACATGGTGTCATGCAGCAACGGAGCATTCTGTGCCATGGCCGTTTTAAGGTCCATGACAGGTGTCAATGGCTCGTAATCGATATCAATCAATTCAAGTGCAGCTTCTGCCGCTGCTTCAGTATGTGCTGCAACCGCAGCAACAGCATGACCATGATAGAGAACCTTCTTGTCTGCCAGGACATTCATTGACTGATTGGAACCTCTCGATCCGCCATCCGGGAAATCCTGGTGGGTGACGACAGCCAGTACATCGGGATGTGCTTCCGCCCTGCTCGAATCAATACTTCTGATATTCGCATGGGCATAGGGGCTACGCAGAATCTTGCCCCAGATCATGCCCGGAAGTGTGAGATCAGCGCCATAGTTTGCACGGCCGGTTACCTTGTCGTAGCCGTCCGGTCTGATAGTCCTCTGGCCAATGTATCTGTAGTCTTGTGCTTCGCTCATTTCAAACATCTCCTCTCATGGTTTCTGCCGCATCCATCACTGCCCGCAGTATTTTATCGTAGCCGGTACAACGGCATAAATTACCTGCCAGATAATATCTGGCTTCTTCCTCAGTAGGGTCTGGATTCTCTTCCAGCAACGCCTTGGCGGAAACAATAAGTCCCGGTGTACAAATGCCACATTGCAGAGCGGCATGTTCCAGAAATTTTTCCTGAATGACATGCAATTTATCACTGTCTCCAATACCTTCAACTGTACCGATCTCTGCACCTTCGGCTTCGACGCCAAGCACCAGACAGGAACAGACCAGACGGCCATTTACTGTGACCGAACAGGCGCCACAATCACCGGACCCGCAGCCTTCCTTGGTACCGGTCAATCCCAATTCGTTACGTAATGCCTGTAGAAGCGTATCACCGGGTTCACAAAGGAACTCCATCGCATCTCCATTAACGGTTGTTGTTACATGTGTTTTTGCCATCTTCTGTTAACCTCCTGCTCGTTCAGCAGCAATCTTTGCTGCCCGCTTTACCAATACCCCTACAACCTGTTTTCTGTATTCAACGGTGCCTCTTCTGTCTGTAATCGGTCTTGCTGCAGCACTCGCAGCATCTGCTGCGGCCTGCAAGGCAGAATCGTCAAGTTGCGTACCCACCAGTGCATTTGCGGCTTCCCCAACCAGAAGCGCTGTGACCGCTACCGCACCAATCGACACTCTGGCTGTCGTACATATACCACTGTCATCCAGGGTCACACTGACAGCGGCGCCGACTACGGCAATATCCATTTCCGAACGGGGAATGAATCGAAGGTAGGCGTCCGATGTATTGGCTGCCGGCGCAGGGATCCTAATGGATGCCAGTAATTCGTCTTTCTCCATACAATTCTGACCTACACCGGTGACAAAATCCTCAGTCGCCACTGTTCGTTCACCATTGGGTCCTGCAATGACACATTGAGCTCTATTGACAATCAGCGGGGGGATCGTGTCGGCTGCCGGAGAAGAATTACAGAGGTTGCCACCAATGCTGCATCTACCCTGCACCTGAGTGGATCCAATGAGATAGGCGGATTCTACCAGTCCTGGATAAACCGCCTTGATATCTTCTCTTGCGGTAAACTCGGCACAGGAAATCGACGGTCCCAGAATCAGACCTTCGTCCGTCATTATTGCATCCATCATACTGGGTATTTTCTTTACATCCACTACAAGACGTTTTTCGTTCTGGCCTTGCATCTGAATAATCAGGTCGGTGCCTCCTGCAAGTACATTCGCTTTAATCCGCGAATCAGCCAGAAGTTTTACCGCATCCTGAATTGATTCAGGCGCCTCGTATACAACAGAAACCATCGTTCCTCCTCATTGAAATTTATATGATCCCCACTATTGTACGGGTCAATTGAAGGCGCTATATATAACACGGTCAAAGATTCAGCGCCATCACCCTATTGCAGAGACATTTTTCGCTATCCGTTTATTTCAACTGTTTCAGGGTGTCTTACTAAATGCCGGTCTCCATATTATTGAATTGTAATCTGGCGCGAAGCAGCATCATTCCCAGGATAACAAAAGGTACTGATATTACCGCACTAAGCAATGGTGATGTGTCTTGATACAACCATGGCCAGACACCCATGCCAATAGCGACTTGAAAAACATAAAGGGCCGCCCAGGGATGCATCCAACTGCGCATCTTCAGGAAACCGTAAAAACCGGCGCCATAAATCGCCAAGTGAACTGGCGCCGTAGCCTTTGCCATCCAGCCGTGTAACATGATGCCAAACCAGACTTCCTCGTCTTGATCCACGGGCTTGTAGAACAGATCATATGGCATATAAATAAATGTCATATAGGCGCAAAAGAGCATCATCAGGTTCATCCAGACCGGACGACCAGAAAAAATTGATTTGAGCTTATCCATCAAAAACCATCCTGTTGAATTAATTTGAAGTAATCATCCCATCACACTTCCAGTGCCCGGAAAAAAATATCTTTCGAATTTCACAATTTGATTGAACTTGCCATGCATGCGATGGAGGCAGTTCACTCAATAAATCAGTAAACTACCCCGGATTTATTTTACAATGCAATCGACCAGATTATCGGAATATTACCTGTGACTCCAATCTCCACTGAAATTGATCAACTCTATATCTCTCACCTTAATGAACTGCAAGTCCGTTATGAATCAGCATTAAGTACTGTCGAGGCCGACGGGTTTCTGATTGCATCGGGCGAACTAATTGAGACGTTTCTTGATGACCAAACCTATCCCTTCAAAGTAAACCCACACTTTAATCAATGGCTGCCGATAACTGACAACCCCGGCTCCTTTGTTGTTTTTCGACCCGGATGCAAACCTGTACTTCTCTTTCACCAGGCTGACGACTACTGGCACAAGCCGCCAGCCGACCCATCCGGATTCTGGGTCAGGGAATGGGATATCAGGACCATCAGTTCATTCGGTGAAGTATCCGATTGCATAAGCGACCTCGTTGCACCGGTATTTATCGGCGCTGAACATGACCTGGCGACAGCTCTGGGAATAGAACAAATTAATCCAACTCCAGTTCTGGACGCTCTGCATTTCGACAGATCATACAAAACTGAATTCGAACTGGGCTGTATACAACTCGCCAATAATACTGCGGTTGAAGGTCATCTGGCCGCGAAGGCAGCATTCGAACAGAGGCTCTCGGAATTTGATATCCAGCATTGCTACCTGAAAGCCATCAGACATCGTGAACAGTCAACTCCCTATCCCGGTATAATTGGACTCAATGAGAATTGCGCTGTGTTGCATTATCAACACTACGAAACAACTCCTCCCGATGAATTTCTATCACTGCTGATTGATGCCGGTGCATGTCAATATGGTTATGCAGCCGATGTAACCCGTACCTATGCTGCAAATCCTGGACGGTTCCAGGAACTTGTCAATGCGGTTGATGAGCAACAGCAGGCTATCATCGATGACATTGAACCCGGCATAAACTACATGCAACTCCATGAAAAAATGCATCTTCGGGTGTGTGACCTGCTGAAACAGTTCAACCTGATCAATATGTCACCGGAAGCAATGCTTGAGAACGATATTTCGCGCACCTTTCTTCCCCATGGACTTGGCCACATGCTTGGTTTACAGACCCATGATGTCGCTGGATTCCAACAATCCCGTCAGGGCGCGAATCTGCTGCCAGACGAAAAATCACCGGCATTACGATTAACAAGGAACATTGAAGAAAGACAGGTATTTACCATTGAACCCGGTATCTACTTTATTCCATCCCTGTTGTCTGACCTCAGGGACAGTAAATCCGGCAAAGATGTCAACTGGCTGGAGGTTGAAAAATTGATACCCTATGGCGGCATTCGTATTGAAGACAACATTACAATCAAGGATGGTAATGTCGTTAATCTGACCCGGAATGCTTTTGCCAACACGTCCTCATGAGCAAACTGACTCTGGACCGTATCTTCAGCAACCCCGACCTGAACGGTCTAACGCCATCCGAGATCAGCTTTTCCCCGGATGGAAATCAGGTTACATACCTTTTGGACAGCAGTGAAGACGGCCAACGCCTGGATCTCTGGCTATACGACATTGCTGAAAACCAGTCCAACCTGCTGGTGTCATCAGCTGATCTTGATTCCGGGCGTGTATTGAGCGATGAAGATAAGGACCGTCGTGAACGGAAGAGAATCACTGACAGCGGTATAGTCGAATACCAATGGTCTCCATCCGGAGAAACGATACTGATTCCCCTGGAGGGAAGTCTTCATCTTCTCAATTTGTCCACAGGAAGGATAAGAATGGTTATCGGCAATGAACAATATGTCACAGATGCCCGATATTCACCGGATGGCAAACAACTGGCTTATGTAGGCAACCAGAACATCCAGGTTGCAGATACGACATCCTGGTCTGTCAGACAGTTGACTTTTGACGGTGGAGACGATGTCAATATGGGAATTGCAGAGTTCATTGCCCAGGAGGAGATGCACCGTTTCGATGGCTACTGGTGGTCACCTGATGCCCGATTCATAGCTTTCACCCGGGTCGATACGTCGTCAATAAAGCTTTCCAGGAGATTCGAGATAGACGCAGACAATTTCCGTGTTTTCGATCAAAGATACCCCTACGCCGGAACACCCAACGCCACGGTGAAACTGGGTATCGTCGATGTCTATTCCGGTGCAATCCAATATCTTTCCTTATCCCTGGATGATGCTTATCTCGCCAGAGTCAACTGGTTGGACAGTGATTACCTTATGGTACAGATTCAGGACCGGGAACAGCATGTCCTGAAAGTCATCAAGGTACATAGAAACAACACTGAACAGCATGTTCTGATAGAGGAACGAAGCGACACCTGGATAAATCTGCATGATAATTTTCTCCGGATCAAAGACAGGGACTTCTTTATCTGGAGTTCGGAGCGTTCCGGATACTCACATCTGTATTTATATAACACACAGGGGCGATTGCTTGGGCAACTGACGAGCGGGGAATGGAATGTTCTGAATGTAAAGGGTGCAGACGGAACACATGTCTATTTTGAGGCTTATACTGACGGTCCCCTGGAACGACATTTGTACCGCATCTCGTTTGATCAGGAAGATACACAGGAAAAACTGACTGAAAGCGGTTTCTATCACAACACATTCCCGGACTTCTCCCATGGAATTTACGTTGATCGTTACTCATCTCCAGACATGCCACCTGCTACGGCGATCAGACATGTTGACGGTAAATTGATAAACATGCTCCGGAACAACACACTGGATGAAGATCATCCCTTCTTTCCCTACAGGCGGAACGTTGGCCCTGTTGAATTCGGTGAACTTCCAGCCGACGATGGACAGTCACTTCAATATCGGTTGATTGAGCCTGCCAAAAAACAGGAGGGGGAACAGTACCCGGTCATACTGATGGTTTACGGCGGTCCTGGTATACAACGTGTGACCCGGGAATGGCTTTCTCCCTGGATGCATTACATGTCACAACGAGGATATGGCCTGATACAGCTGGACAACCGTGGCAGCAGCCATCGGGGCAAGGCTTTTGAAACACCGATCTATGGTCAACTTGGTGACATCGAAGTACAGGACCAACTCCAGGTTGTGCGTTACTTAAGGTCTCTGGCCTGGGTAGATATAAATCGGCTGGTGGTCTTCGGACACAGTTACGGTGGTTACATGACACTGCAGTTAATGTTCAAGGCGCCGGATATTTTCAAGGCAGGCATCAGTGTCGCTCCAGTGACCGACTGGTCACTCTACGACACGCACTATACCGAGAGGTACCTTGATTTACCTGACAGGAATCCGGCGGGATATAACGCCAGCAATGTATTAGACCAAATCAGAAACACCAGGGGCAAAATGTTGATCATTCATGGCATGGCGGATGACAACGTATTATTTACTAACAGCACAAAACTGTTCAAAGCGCTTCAGGATGCCAATATACAATTTGAAATGATGACCTATCCGGGTGCAAAACATGGTCTTTCGGGAAGATTGATCAATCTGCATCGTTACACATTGATGGATGAATTTCTTGATCGTAATCTTGGTTAGGAGCCTTCAGCGGGTTACCATAAAGAGCCTTCAGCTTGCCAGAAACCGCACTGCCGCTGTTGCGGAGCAAACAGGCCAGCTTACCTGGATTTTCTTGGTCATGTTTGATGAGGGCTTGTTTCATTAACGAGTGTGTTCGCAGATGGCTTTGGGACATTCATTCGCTTCAGCGTCTGCGCGTCCCTCCCGGATTCCCGAGCTTCCCCCGCATGCCTGTAGTCAT
>JAPOOX010000082.1 GCA_026713185.1 Gammaproteobacteria bacterium | reverse complement strand
CGGGAATAGTGTGTGTTTGATAGCATCGTACGGGGTGGCTGCCCCGAAACCCGGGTTTAGATTGTGTTTGATTAGAGACAGGTCTACTGATACCCGGGAAGACCCCTTGAGAGGGGCTTCCCGGGTAAATCGACATCAGACGCTGTAATACATCTGAAATTCTACCGGGTGAGTTGTGGAATTCAGTAATTCCACCTCCTCGGCTTTCAACTCCAGATATCCGTCTATCATGCTGTCCGTAAAGACATCTCCCTGAGTCAGGAATTCACGGTCTGCGTCCAGGGCATCCAATGCCATCTCAAGTGAGGAGGCAACTGTTGGAAGATCACTGATTTCTTCCTGCGGCAGATCATAGAGATCCTTGTCAAGCGGACCAACAGGTTCGATCTTGTTCTTGATGCCGTCAATGCCGGCCATCAGCATGGCCGAGAACATGAGGTAAGGGTTTGCCGTCGGATCACCAAAACGTACCTCAATGCGGATACCATTGGGACTACCGCCCTGTACATAGGGAATACGGATGGATGCCGAGCGATTTTTGGCGGAGTATACGAGCAGCAGGGGTGCTTCAAAACCCGGCACCAGACGCTTGTAGGAATTGGTACTGGCATTGGAGAAAGCATTGATTGCACGGGCGTGTTTAATAACACCACCGATGTAATACAAGGCTTCCTGCGAGAGGTTGCCGTATCCGTTACCGGCAAAGACATTGACACCGTCCTTAAAGATGGATTGGTGACAGTGCATACCGTTACCGTTTTCACCTACCAGCGGTTTGGGCATGAATGTCGCTGTTTTCCCGTAGGCGTGAGCTACATTCTGGACGCAGTACTTGTACATCTGCAGCTCATCAGCTTTTTTTACAAGTGAATTGAAACGTACACCAATCTCGCCCTGACCTGCAGTACCAACCTCGTGGTGATGTAAATCGACGTGAAGCCCCATCGACTGCATGGCAGAACACATGGCGTTACGGATATCCAGATAGGAATCCACCGGAGGAACAGGGAAGTAACCGCCTTTGATCCCGGGTCGATGACCAAGATTGCCACCTTCAAAATCAGCGCCGGTCATCCATGCTGCTTCCTGAGACTCGATGTTATAACTGGCGCCGCTCATCTCTACTGAATACTTGATGTCGTCAAAGATGAAGAATTCCGCTTCCGGACCAAAGTAGGCTGTATCGCCAATACCGGTGGACTGCAAGTAGACTTCCGCGCCCTTGGCCAGTGAACGTGGATCACGTTCGTAGTGTTGCAACGTCCCCGGGTCCAGAATGTCACAGCGCAGGTTGACAGTGGTTTCTTCTGTAAACGGATCCAGAACCGCCGTGTCATCATCCGGCATGAGAATCATGTCTGAATCATTAATTGGCTTCCAGCCGGCGATGGATGAACCATCGAACATTGCTCCAAGCTCAAAAAAATCCTCATCTATATGGGATGCAGCATTAGTAACGTGTTGCTCTTTACCTCGTGTATCTGTAAACCGCAGATCAACCCAGCTAGCATCAGTTTCTTTCATCAGGTTTAGTGTCTTTTCGGACATTATCAAGTCTCCAGCAGATAGTGGTGTCTAATATGGTGCAATACTGTTCTGAAAGAACAGCAAAGAATGTGCCATGGCA
This sequence comes from Gammaproteobacteria bacterium, assembly GCA_026713185.1. Classification (GTDB taxonomy): domain Bacteria; phylum Pseudomonadota; class Gammaproteobacteria; order Pseudomonadales; family Azotimanducaceae; genus UBA7455. The sequence continues at coordinate 3,840 of JAPOOX010000082.1, read as the reverse complement.
AGTATCCCTGAGCCTTCAGCGGGCCAAAATCTCGTCCTGCCGCTGTCGCGCAGCAAACTAGCCGGCTTACTTGGATTTTCTTCGTCATGTTTGATAAGAGTACAGGGCTGTTCGGGTAATATAAATTGAAATTAGCGCCCTAAAAAAGTGCCTTTGTTTAAAATTAGCACCATTATCGAGCATTTATCGCTTGATTGAACCTATACCAATCGTACAGCGCCAATGCTGGAGTTTCTGTGAGTGGGGTATCCCGTGTCAAGTACACAGGTGCAATTTTTAAGTGCTGTTCTTATCAAACAAATTCTTTCCAAACCCGGGTTTCAGGGCAGCCACCCTGTACGATGCTATCAAACAGACAATTTTCCCGACATACAGCAGATGGCCTTGGGGTGTTCATTTGCACCAGCATAATGTCGGAGCGCCGAGTTGGAGGAGCATGACTACAGGCATGCGGGAGAGACACTAGGGAACCCCACAAGCCGATATACTGTCTCCTTCACAAAAAAGTGTACAATTCAGATAAAGCAGACAGGAATTTAATCATGGCGGCAATATCACCTCTGGACGGCCCGGTAGCAGTTACCGGATGCTCTGGTTTCACTGGCGGACATATGGTCCGTGAACTGGTTCTCCACGGTTACACGGTTCGTGCCTGTATTCGCGATGCCGATTCCTGGCGTGGCAAGGACTGTGTGAACTACCTCGGACGTCTGCCGAATGTTGAGATCATCAACGGCTGCGACCTGTTTACAACGGGGTCCTTTAACATGGCATTCAAAGACTGCATCGGTGTATTCCATGTCGCTGCTGTTCTGGGAAATTCGGCCGATGGCAAGTCACAGCCCCTTGGCAGTGGCGAAGTATCTCAGGATGTGTACAACGGAGGTATGGTTGGCACAGAGAATGTCATCAACGCCATCAATGCCAGTGGATCCGTTAAACGATTGGTTTACACCAGTTCAATGGCAGCGGTATCAGGCGCCCGAAGCGGAATTGTACCCAAAGGTTACGAATGGACGGAAACGGACTGGGCATCCGATGGCGTGGACCCGGAACAGTGGCAACAACCCGGTAATGCCTATACCAGAAGCAAGGTGGACACCGAACATCTCATTAATAATGCGGCCGATAACAGCGACGGACGGTGGGATGCAATCACCATGAATCCTGCCATGATTTGCGGCCCGATCCTGTTTAAAGCTCAGGTTGGCCAATGGATTATGCAGATTGGCAAGCTGGCTGGTGGTGAGGAACCGAATTGGCCTTCCAGGAATGACATGTACTACAACATCATCGATGTCCGTGACCTGGTCAAGGCGCATCGACTGGCAGCAGAATCCTCAGTGGACCACAAGGCAACACACGGTGGTCCCCGTTATGTGTTGCACGGCAGTGGTGGTCGATCTGCCGTACGTTTAGGCACTGATGTATCAGCGATCATAAACGAATTTTTCCCGGGTTTTATTCTGGGGAAACCGGTAACGGTCGACGGCGACGGTGAACCGATTACCGTAACCTCCAATGTCCTGAACGACTGTAAAAAAGCGAAATCTGTTCTCGGTGCGACCATCCGTCCCGTTGAGGAAACAATCCGTGACCTCGTTGAGAGTTCAATCGAACTGGGAATCATTACGCCTCAATTTCAGGCCTGAGCAAGTTCGCTCTTTTCGGGTTCAGTCTCGGCCCCAGTACAGGCATGCCCACCGGTGTTTCCATCGTTGCACTGTTGCACAATCGATGGACATCCCTGCGTTCCCTTGCGTTCAATGCATCCGGTATATCGGAAGCAAGATACTCACGGGAAACAGAATGTTTGTCCATCATGGGTCTTACCCAGGAGGGGGTCACAGCATTCAGGAGGGCTATCCGGTCCTGACCGCTGACATTCAGTTCATGACAGCCACGATGCCATGTTCTTGAGTCATACAGCAGCGCTGCACCGGCTGGGGCTTCCATTTGACGTACATCCTTATGCACCCCCACACCCATGCGGGTTCCTCCGCGGTTAAACTCAATCGACGGCTTCTGGCAGAGCCTGTGAGAGCCAGGTACATACTGAGTGCCAGCATTACCCGGCTCGAATCTGTCAACGCAGATATTGAATTGCGCACCAAAAATCGGGGTTTCCGGCCAATATTCGTCCGGAAAAACACCGGGATGATAGGGGTAGTCATTGTGCCAGCCACCTTCCGGGAAAGTGCCTTTCAGCGCTTTGGCTGGTTTTAGAGTAGTGATCACTGGTGAATGGCAGAAGTGAATATCATCAGTTTGCAAATATTGCTGGAGCAGCCATAACGCCACTGGATGGGTAACTGCACGAGCAAGGTCCGGGGACCAGGACAGTCCATCCCTCATCCAGAATAGACCGTCATAGACACTCTCATCCGCATGCCTCTGTGCGCGTCTGGCGGCAATCTGTGTTTTCAGCCGGTTAACCGCAGATGGCATCAACACCCGCGCCAACAATGTGAGCCCTTCCTGACGTAGTTCAGCCAGATGGACCGACGGCAATCGGTCTGGCCCGGCAATAAGGTTGAATACACCGGCTGGTTCACCCAAAGTGCCGGAATCAGTGATTGAGTTGCCTTCCTTATCCTTGAGTTGAAATGACTTCTCCTGCCCGGACTTTGAAGGCATCTCGGAAAGTACTACAGATAAGCTGCCGGTAGCGTTCCTGAGAATGGAACCATCAATGACCCACATGCAATCATCACCAGTGTGGGAGCAAACACTGAATACCTCATTGGCGCCACTCAGATACTGACCTGCTGAATTTCCTGCCAGGTAATAGTGAGAATCGCTGTTCATGAAATGGCTTTCCACAATTCCGGAGATGGCAACTATCACCTGTCTGTGCTGACAGGTCAAGCCCCTGCACCCATCAAGCCGGCGTTTCCGCCCATTGCGGTGGTATTGATCGATACTGTTTTCTCCACCACCAGACGGCTTAATAAGCGCCGTGGTTCCTGTTCACAGATAAGCGGTATTGGTATGTGCCGTGCAAGCATCTGTTGTCGCAGGCTCCGGGCATAGGACTCACTCCGGCAAACCACGATAGCCTGAACATCAGGATGCTGACTCGATGATAAATCTGGTTGGGCAACCTGATAAGTGTTTTCCTGCAACCCGGCAGCAAGATTGTGTGGATGACTAAAACCTGGCCTTTTTTTCCGAAAAAAAAGGGCTCATCCCGGGAAGGATGAGCCCTTTTAAAATCAATGCCTGACAATGTCCTACTCTCACACCGGGAATCCGGCACTACCATCGGCGCTGTGCAGTTTCACTTCTGAGTTCGGTATGGGATCAGGTGGTACCTGCACGCTATTGTCGTCAGGCAAACTGGTTGCCATAACCTTGCATCCGCAAGGACAGCGAATCATTTAATCAAAGTGGAACAAGTGTTTTGTCTGTTTGTAACCAATTTTCATGCAGACTTCCTGCATTCAAGGCATATCTGTTGAATATATTCAAAAATATGGTCAAGCCTCACGAGCAATTAGTACGGGTTAGCTCAACGCCTCACAGCGCTTACACATCCCGCCTATCAACCTCGTAGTCTTCGAGGGCTCTTCAGGGGACTTAAAGTCCCAGTGAGATCTAATCTTGAGGGGGGCTTCCCGCTTAGATGCTTTCAGCGGTTATCCTTTCCGAACGTAGCTACCCGGCAATGCAATTGGCATCACAACCGGAACACCAGAGGTTCGTCCACTCCGGTCCTCTCGTACTAAGAGTAGCTCCTCTCAAATCTCAAACGCCCACGGCAGATAGGGACCGAACTGTCTCACGACGTTCTAAACCCAGCTCGCGTACCACTTTAAATGGCGAACAGCCATACCCTTG
>JAPOOX010000159.1 GCA_026713185.1 Gammaproteobacteria bacterium | reverse complement strand
TTCATGAGCGGAAACATACAGTGATCGACAGACTGGGCAGATATTATGAAGCTGTAGTGAAGTATACCCTGAGGCACCGGTTTTTAAGTGTGCTGGCGGCGGCCGGTATCGCGGGTAGTGGCTGGTTTGCCTATCAGCAACTCGATGTGGACATGAATCCGGCACAGGAATCACAAAGACTGGAATTGGATTATTACATACGCGGCACCATGGAAATCAATTACATGGAAAAATTTGTCGCCAGAGTGGAAGACTACCTGCTGACCAATAAAGAAAAGTTTGAGATTGAGAACATCTTTACGGAATACGACACGGACAGGGGAGAAACCATCATTAACCTCATTAAAGACGGTGATCTTTCACCCAGGTTAGTTGAGGAAATGATTATGGCTGATATACCGGAACAACCGAAAATCCGGATGCGATTCGCAAAGCACGGACGGGGTTATGGTCGTAGTGGAGGAAGAGGAGATAAAAGCGGTGGATTGGGAATTCGGATCATTGGCGATTCCACGGTAGAACTCTTGCGGATTGCTGATGACCTGGTATCACTGTTGGAAAATCATCCGATGCTGATCGATCCTCAGCACGATGGTGAATCGAGCCGGGATGAACTCCGTATAAAACTGCGACCGGAACAGGCAGGGGCTCTGGGTGTTAATGCCTCGATGGTATCTCAATCGGTATCGATTGCTCTGGGTGGGCGGAGTATGCGCCGGGGATTTGTCGAGGATGGCCGGGAGACCACCATTTATCTGGAACTGAAAGGTATGGAGGATGCGAATATCGATACTGTTCGTAATCTTCCAATCTTTCTCCCGGGTGGCGGTACCGTTCCATTGGAGACTATTGCCGAAATTTATTTTGATTCCAGTGTCAGCAGGATACGCCGGGAAAACAGGGAGACGTCACTCAATGTGAATTTTAACACCCGGGAGGGCATCACGTCAGAAATGGCAAAAGGAGTCGTCGAAGGCGTGATGAACAGCTATGAATTACCCCCGGGATATCATTGGGAACTGGGCCAGGATTTCAAAATGGATAGTGATATGTTCTTTGATATGGCGATAAACGCAGCCATTGCCGTATTGCTGGTGTACATGTTGATGGCTGCGTTGTTTGAATCCATCCTGTTCCCGACCACTGTGATCATTGCTATCGGCTTCTCGCTGGTAGGGGCTTGCTGGTCTCTGTTTCTGACAGGAACCACGTTGACTGCCATGGCGCTGACGGGCATGTTGTTGCTCGCCGGTCTGGTGGTGAATAACGGAATCGTACTGCTGAACCGGATTTTGCAGATGCGTGCCAACGGTGCGGATCGCATGACGGCTATTGTAGAGAGCGGTAAACACCGGTTGCGTCCCATTCTCATGACCGTGTGTACGACTACCGCAGGCATGTTGCCACTGGCTGTCGGTGAAGTCAGGATCGGCGGCAGCGGTCCGACCTATTTCCCCATGGCACGTACCTTGATTGGTGGACTGGCATTTTCAACGGTGATTACACTGCTGATTCTACCGTTGGTTTATGTGTTGTTCGATGATATGAAAAACGCCAGTATCAGATTCTGGCGGGAATCGCATCGGAAAGCATTGGGAACAGGTCAGTAGTTTCCCGATCAGGACAATCCGCGATGTTCAATAGAGATCAATGGTTATGGGACATTGATGAGCGACATTGTGAATAAATCAGTTCACGTGGTGATAACAGGGCGTGTTCAGGGAGTTGCTTATCGATACTGGACCCAAAGTGAAGCACTGCGACGTGAATTGACAGGATTTGTCAGAAATCGGTGGGACGGGAATGTGGAGGCAATGTTTTACGGCGAAGAAAAACAGGTGGAATCGATGGTATCGGCCTGTTGGAATGGTCCTCCCATGGCAAGCGTCAGGCACATTGAAATTAAAGCGGTGGATGATCCTGCTCAAGCTTCATCGTTTGAAATACTGTCTACTGTGTAAAGCCCTGATCCCTGGTCCCGGTTAGACTGAAAATCGGATGTCTCACCCGGAAATTGCCACATCGGCAAAACGGATATGGGGCATCAGGGCGGTGCGTTCGATATTCCAGAAGCATTCATCACCGATGGCAGAGATTTTCTGCAACATCTGGTAAAAATTACCGGCCACAGTGATGTTGCGAACCGGCTGCACACGTTGACCATTTTTGCAGAGATACCCGGCAGCGCCAAAACTGAATTGCCCGGACACCGCGTTGGCGCCGGAGTGAAGCCCGGCGAGGTCAGTTATCTCTATGTATTCTCCTGAGAGGAGAGTAGCGGGATCATCATCGCCTTCCGGAATCTGCAACTGATGCAGGTTGACACCCAGTCTGGAACGGCTTCCCCGCCAGGCATGTCCTGTGGTCCTGACACCAAAGTGAGCAGCAGTTGCGCTGTTATGGGCAAGCGTCTCCAGGCGGCCTTCCCGGATCAAGGGGGTTTCTCTGGTGGGTGTGCCCTCGGAATCAAACAGTGCATAGCCGAATCCTTCCGTCAGAAGGGGCTGGTCGAAGATTGACAGACGGGGGTCCGCAACCATTTCCCCAACCTTGTCTCGCATGGGATTGACACCGTCCCGGGCAGCCTGACCAGAGAAAATCATGGTGGTGAACGAATGAAACAGGTCGGTCTGGCATTCCTCATCAAAGATCACATCGTAGTGTTTGCCGGGGATGGGTTTACCATGCAGTAGACCCAGGCACCGTTTGTGGGCTTCCTCCACAATCTCGAGGTGATCAAGTTCACCAAATCTGCGGGTGGCACGCCCGAAGCCGTCCATGATGTTGTTATCGTCTTCTTCCATTAGCGCAAATGCCACTGCGATGCAGGCTTTTTGCTTTGAATGGGCTTTAAGACCGGCACTGGTGTAGAGGTGTTTTTGCGCCTGGGAGTCATGGACATTGTTGTGCGGTACATTGCGAACCTTGGACTTTGCGGCAAGTTCGCGTTCCATTGCCAGTGAAAACCGGACCTTCTCATCCACCGAAGTCTTATCAACCGGGCAAAGCAAGGTATCGTCAGTACGTAATTCTCCATCTGTGGACAATATTTTTTCTTCCGGTTCAACCTTGGCAAAACTCGCGTTGATCAGTGCCTGTTGGACCATCGATTGCAAAGCATCGCTATCTGAAGCTTCACTGTAGGCAGTTCCAACGCGGTCATCCCTGATGACACGCAAACCAAAGACCCGGGTCGAACTGACCTTGTGTTCCTCCAGTTCGCCGTCTCTAGCCTTAAGCGACAGAGACTGACTTTCATCGATTATCAGGTCACCTTCGGCGCCGGCTCTGGAAACGGTTTCCAGAACTTCTGCTGCATGTTGTTCAAGGTCCATTCAGGCATTCCCCCCGACCAGTATGTCATCCACTTTCAGGGTCGCCTGACCGACGGTCGTCGGTACCAGGCCGGAAATGGAACCGCACATGCCGCAGGCCAGGGAGAAGTCCTTGCCGATCATTGAAATTTCCTTCAGAACTGCCGGTCCTGTGCTGATCAGGGTGGCAGCCTTGACCGGGTACTGAATTTTGCCGTTTTCCACGTAATAGCCTTCCTGCACGGCAAAGTTGAATTCTCCTGTGCCCGGCTGCACAGAGCCCCCACCCATGTGAGAGGCGTAGATACCTTTGTCGATGGAGTTGATCATGTCATCAAGTTCAGCATTGCCGGCTTCGATAAAGGTATTGCGCATGCGCGAGGCCGGTGCAAATCGATACGACTGCCGCCTGCCGGAACCGGTTCTGGCATATCCGGTTTCCTGTGCGCCCAGTCTGTCCACCAGAAAACTGGTTAATTTGCCGTCTTTGATGAGTTGGGTACGCTGGGTTCCCATACCTTCGTCGTCGATATTGATGGACCCCCACTCGTTGGTAATGGTGCCATCGTCAACGGCACTGACCACAGGGTTGGCGATCATCTCTCCCATCTGATCATGGAAGACAGAAGCCTGTTTGGCTACTGCAGTGGTTTCCAGGAGATGCCCACAGGCCTCGTGGAAGATTACACCGCCAAAGCCATTGCCCAGGACTACAGGCATCCGGCCAGCAGGGCAGGGTTTTGCACTCAGGTTGACCAGCGCCTGCCGGGCTGCCTCTTCGCCGGTTTTCTCGGCACTGATGTTGTCTTTCAATTCCCAACCCTGTAAACCACCATCGTTCCAGGAGCCGGTTGCCTGTTCACCACCATCGGAGGCAATGGCATTCAAACTGGCCCGAATGTAGTGGCGTGTATCAGAGGTGTGCAGTCCTTCACTGTTGAACAATTCCACACTCTGTTCCCGCTGCAGACATTTGCCACGAGTCAGTGAGATCAAATTGCCCGCTGCCCTGGCGGCCCGGTCTGCTGCAAGGAGATATTCGACCTTGCTTTCGATGTCGGCATCCCCGGAGAGAATCCTTGATGCGGGGTGGCGGTTAGTCGCTTGCCTGTAATCAAAAGCTGTTCTGGTGCTGGCGGGGTCCCGCAAGTCCCTGGCAGCCAGTTCTGAAGTAATTCGCTGTAATTCATCCTCTTCGGTTTTGTTGGTGTAACCGTAGAGCACCTTGTTGCCGTAAACCAGTCGGATACCTATGCCAAAATCAATACCGGACTGTACTGCCTGCACATCTCCACTCAGAGTATCAATATCACTGACCTGATTTCGTTCAACATAGAGCTCGGCAAAATCTGCACCCAGTGAGAGGGCATGGTCGATGACGGTATCGGCTGATCGGGTGTTAAGCATCGTGATTATCCCTGTATGACAGTCGGGCAAGTTTAGCATGACAAAGGAAATTCAGCCTGGATAAAAGCATGAAGTGGAATATTATCGTGGCCACCTGGCAGAAATGGGAAGATATAATGGGAACTGATCAGTTGGCTATAGACGAGCCTGAAGGGTCTGACTGTTTCCGGGCATACACGGCGCGCCGACTGACACTGCCGTCATCATGAAGATCATAGATAATCGCGCCTGGAGGCAGGTTGGTTGTCCTGTGGCCTGCGGGATTGTGATCGAATCCGATGCAGGTTGAGGGACAGGTTGAAAACAGGGTGGCGCCCACCTGGTGCGTATAATCATCGTGTACATGGCCACTGATCAGTAACCTCACGGCATCGTGGCGGGTCAATTTCAGCAGTGCTTCCGGTTCAGCCAGGGTACAGTTTGGTGCGGCACAGTTGAAATGCGGTGGATGATGCACGGCTACTGACACAAATCTGATCTCTGGGGATAGTTCAATGTCATCCAGTACACTTTGTACCCGATTCAGTTCATCCTCTATCAGTCTGCCTTCCACGTGATGTGGCCAGTGACTGTCAAGGGGAATGATTATCCAGGGAGGAAGAACACAGGATGTGATCGGCAAAAATTTTGACAGTGTGGATGGGTCGTCATGATTACCGGGAATGGCAATCAGGTTTTCGAATTCCATATTGTCCAGCATATCCGAAACTCTCTGGTAACTCGCCGCTGAACCATCCTGGGAGATATCACCGGTGAGAATCACCAGATGAAAAGGACCGGATGAGTTAACTGCATTCAATGTGGACACGAGATTAGCGTCCACATCCTGACTGAAAAATTTTGCTCCGGGGCTTTCCAGAAGATGTGTGTCGCTGATTTGCAGTACGCGGTGGTATGACATGGGAAAGTTCGTTTGACTGATTCATCCGTAGTGTAAGTAATCGGGATTCTGCTGTCACACCTGTTTGAAAGCGAGCTTCAGCTATAGCATACTGAAATCTATCGCTTGCCCTCATTTTCAAGTTAATTTCAATATTGGAATTGCAGTAAAAGCGTGTTGCGAATGCAAATAATCAACTGAGAAAAAGAGAGGATTTACATGGCTCCTGTTCCGAGAGGTGGCACAATCGCTGTCACTGGCGCAGCTGGATTTATTGGTGGTTGGGTTGTCAGACAATTGTTGGACAAGGGCTATCGGGTACGCGCCTGTGTTCGTGATGAAAGTGATGCAACCAAAACGGGTTTCCTGAAAGCGATGCCGGGTTATGCTTCCGGCCGTCTGACATTACATTCAGCTGACCTGAATGAAGCCGGTTGTTTTGATGATATCTTCAAGGGTTGCAGTGGCGTTGCTCATATTTCACATATCAACGATTATGGCAACCCGGATTACGTCAAGATGGTCTGTGATCACATCATTAACAGTGTGAATGAATCAGCTTCAGTTAACCGGGTGGTCGTTACGTCCAGTGTGGCGGCAGTTGTTTCCGAGAGTAACATGGACGAGATGGTCAAACGCCCGGTTATCTATGAGGACAGATTCCCTGATGGAGACAGCCCCAGGGTTTCGGGATATTCAAGAAGTAAGCAACAGGCAGAACATACCTTTGCCGAAGCCGCCGAAAAAAATGGTATTTGGGATTCCATAACCTGTTGTCCGGCGGACAATGTGGGTCCCATTCAGTCGGCACATCAGGGTGATCGAGGTCCCTGGCAGGGACTGATGAAAAAAATGCTTCAGGGTGAGTGCAATCCAGCGGTACACGGTTACCGACCATGGCATACTGTTGATGTTCGTGATACGGCAGAATGTCATATTGGAATTCTGGAAAGTGTAAAGGTCAGAAATGGTGAGCGTTACATCGCTTATTCCACAGACAAGATCGATGTGGAAGAGGTTTGTGCCCGAATAGATCGCCTCCTGCCAGAACTTGGTTACGCAACGCCTGACCTGACGGAAGACCTGGATGAGGCGGGACTCGAGCGTAAGCTGAGAAGAAAGGCAGTGTATGCCGGCACAGATTTAAGAAACGATCGAGTTCGAGACGTTGTGGGAATTACGTTCCGTCAACTGAATGACTCACTCCGGGATATGGCTGAATCACTGATTACCGTAGGTCAGGTGACACCGGTGTTGCGCCCTGGGTTTTCACTACGTACATAGGCCCGGCACAGTAAACTTGACAACAATTGGGTTTTGATTAACATTGATTGTGTGCGTGCCAGTACGCATCCGATCCGCGGGCAGGTCTTCCCCAACTGGCGTATACAAGACATTTTCCTCTTTTCAAACCATGGGCGCGGATACTGGATATTGAGAAAGGAGGACCAGTCATGGTCACACATACCGCCGAAACTTGCCTTGGTGTTCTTAAGCAATCAGCCAAGAATTTTTTAAAGAGTGCAAAGTCTGGCAACCCACCTGCGTTAACGCTTTTTGAACAATATTTCGAGAATCCTTCGAAGATCAGATTGGAATTGAAACTGAGCCAGGCACAACTGGTCATTGCTCGTGAATGCGGTTTTGCCAGTTGGCCGAAACTCAAATCAGGGTTAGAGCATTGGCAGGTACAGGACGAGATACCACCCTCTGTCCTGTACAACAACCTGATTAAGAAAATCACCCGTCTCACAGCAACAGATGACACTGGGGCTAAAAGCAATCCGGAAAATCAGGACGACGCTACTACTTTTTTTTGCACTTTCTGTAGTAAATCGCACCATGATGTGAAGAAGCTCATTGCCGGGCCCGCGGCTCAAGTTTTCATCTGTAACGAATGTGTTGAACTTTGCAATCAAATTATCAATGAAGAGCAGGCAGAAGCCTGATTCTCTGTAATCGGTTCAACCGGTTAGTTAATTGTAAGGGAGGGAGAGAAATGGCCCGCCCAGAGAGACTCGAACTCCCGACACCCAGGTTCGAAGCCTGGTGCTCTATCCAACTGAGCTATGGGCGGTGGATTGCTGCGGACAGGCAAGAGTATATGTAATTCGTGTTGACGACACCAGTGATGACACAGGAACAGGCTGATTGTGGGATGAGTCACATCAAGTGGTTCAGTGGAAAACACCCCTGACCAGATTTAACAGGTAGGGTACCAGGTTCTGCTTTTCCCAATGATCCATGGCAGAACCTTAGCGAAACCGTGTTGGGTAGTTATAACGTTCACCTGTCAGTAACTGCAGTCTGACACAGGGGATATCCCTATAAACTTCTCTTGCAATACTTAATTGACACCGGCATTGTTCCGTTAGCTGCGCTTCTACTTCGAACGTATCGAGGTTGACACTGCCGACCCGGGGCTGCCCCAAACGGACTACCTGATGTCCAGTGCTGTGCGAACATGGAATGTTACGGCGCCATTGTTGGTTGCCGGATAAGGCTTGGCAAGAGGATGTTTATGTCATCGCATACTGTTCAAAAGTGGGGACAATTTATTGCCTTGCTTGCAACGTGCAGGATCGGCTGCCGCCGAATGTCCCTCGCCGGGTTGTGTGTGTTTCTCTTCACGGCTCTATCGACGGTCGCCTGGGGACAGGATGACAACAGGGTGGAGCAGTCTGATTCTATCTTGATGGCCGGGGACCACCAGGATGCTCGCAGTTCCACGGGTACAGCACTACTGGAAAGGCAATTCTCCGTTACCCTCGACGACTCATCCGATGATGGCAATACCGAAGTAAACATCCCGGACGCCAACCTTCGAACCGCGGTCGAGAAAGCGTTGGGGAAGGAGTCCGGCGAAACCATCACTGCGGACGAAATGGCGACGTTGACCTTGCTGGTTGCTCAAGCTTCAGGAATATCCGAACTGACCGGGCTTGAGTTCGCTACCGGGTTGAGTACTTTGTATCTTGCAAACAACGAGATTGTGGAGTTGTCGACGCTGTCAGGCTTGACCGGGCTGGAAGGTCTGTTTCTTGCTAACAATGAGATTGAGGACTTGTCTCCGCTGGCAGGTTTGACTGGGTTGAAATACATGGATCTTGCCAACAATCAGATTGTGGATATACAGCCACTGTCAGATTTGACTGCCATGAAAATTCTTCTCCTGCTGGACAACAGGATTGAGGACTTGTCATCGCTGTCGGACTTGGTTGCGCTGTCATCTCTGTTTCTTACCAACAACCAGATTACTGACGTGTCACCGCTGTCGGACTTGGTCGCGCTGTCAACTCTGAATCTTACCAACAACCAGATTACTGACATGTCACCGCTGTCGAGTCTGACTGGGCTGGAGATGCTTTATTTATCGAAAAACGCAATTATCGACATATCGTCGTTTTCAGGCTTTGTCGAGCTGACGAGACTGGATATTGACAACAACCAGATTACTGACGTTTCACCTCTGTCGGGTCTGACCGGGCTGGTAACTCTAAATATATGGAATAACGAGATTGTGGATGTGTCACCGCTGTCGGATCTGACCGGGTTGGTAACTCTGAGGTTATGGAATAACAAGATCGTGGACGTGTCACCGTTGTCGGGTCTGATTGGGATGAAAGAATTGTATCTTTCAAGAAACCAGATTGTGGACATATCGCCGTTGTCGGATCTGGTCGAGCTGACGAGACTGGATCTATATAACAATAGGATTACTGAACTATCGCCCCTTTCAGGCATGACTTCCCTGAAAATTCTTGACCTGAGTAGCAACAGGATTTGGAACCTGTCGCCGCTGTCGGACCTGGTGAATCTCACGAATCTATATCTTACAAACAACTACATTGTGGACATCTCACCGCTATCGGACATGGTCAATCTGTCTTCACTATATCTAAGCTACAACCAGATCACAGACATATCGCCTGTATCGGGTCTAACCGGGCTTTCGGTGCTGCAAATTTCATATAACAATATTGAAGACATATCGCCGCTAAAGAACTTGACCGGGTTGACAACATTGTATCTTATCCGCAACCGTATCGCGGATTTGTCTTCACTGTCGAACCTGACCAGCTTGAAATTTCTGGCTCTTGCCCTTAACGAGATTGTGGACTTGTCGCCGCTTTCAGGAATAACAGCTTTGGCTACTTTGATCTTGTCCAATAACCGGATTGCGGACATCTTCCCATTGTTAGAAAACTCTGGTCTGGGTGAAGGTGATTCGGTCTATTTGCTCAACAACCCGCTCGACGATGACTCGATCAATGTACAAATCCCCACCCTTGAGGAAAGAGGTGTTGAGGTATTTTCAAACGATCCCACAGTAGATATTCCAGACAACTATCTACGAAATGAAGTCAGGCGATCGCTTGGCAAGAATTTCGGTGAAGTAATTACCAGGGATGAAATAAGGGCATTGACAGTGTTGTCCATCTCTAGAGGGCAATCAGGATTAGCCGATCTAACTGGGCTTGAGTTCGCCACTGGTCTGTTGTCGCTGAATCTTGCCAATAACCAGATTACAGACTTGTCTCCACTATCAGACCTGACCAATCTGAGTCGGTTGGATCTTGCCAATAATAAAATTGTGGACCTGTCGCCCCTTTCGGACCTGACAAACCTGGGTCAGCTGAATATATCCAACAACGAGATTGTAGACACGACACCACTTTCGGGCCTTACCAAGCTGAGGTGGTTGTATCTTGCCAACAACCAGATTATGGACTTGACGCCGCTGTCGGGTCTTACAGGGCTGATAAATCTGAATCTCAATAACAACAGGATTATGGACTTGTCGTGGCTGTCGGGCATGACCGGACTGGAGTTACTGTATCTTGCTAACAACGAGATTGTAGACGTTTCGTCACTGTCGGACCTGACCATGCTAACGCGGCTGGAACTTGCCAACAACGACATTGCGGACGTATCGACGTTGTTAGAAAACGCTGGCCTGGGTCAAGGTGATTTGGTCGACTTGCTCCACAATCCGCTAAACGATGATTCCATCAACGTCCACAGCGTCACCTTGAAGGAAAGAGGCGTCAAGGTGTCGGTATCCGGTGATGTAGTGGATATTCCTGATGTCAATCTCAGGGCCGAGGTCGAGTACCAGCTCAAGAAGAAATCCGGCGAGGAAATCACTACTGACGAAATGGCGACTTTAACCAGACTGGATGAATCTGGAGCGGGCATATCTGATCTAACAGGGCTTGAATTCGCCACCGGGCTGTTGAGGGTTAACCTTCCCAATAACGAGATTGTGGACATATCGCCGCTATCGGGTTTATTCGAATTGTCATGGTTGATACTGAACAATAACCAGATCAAGGACGTGTCACCGATTGCGAGCATGGTCGGGCTGTCCAGGTTGTATCTTACAGACAACGAGATTGTGGACCTGTCACCACTGACAGGCTTGATCAGAATAGTAATCCTGGAACTTGCCAATAACCAGATAAAGGACTTGTCGCCACTATCACACCAGGCCAGTCTGAGCGTATTGAACCTTGCCAACAACCAGATTAAGGATGTGTCTCCTTTGAAAGGTTTGACAAACTTGGGTACATTGATCTTATCCAACAACCAAATCGAAGACATCTCTCCCTTGTTGAAGAATTCTGGGCTGAGTAGAAACTCATTGGTTGACTTGCGTCAAAACCCACTCGGAGAGAACTCAATCAACATTCACAGTGTTGTCTTTGTGCAAAAGGGCGTTGTATTGTTGTTAACCGTTTCCGCAGTAGATATACCGGATTCGAACCTTCGATCTGCAGTCGAGGCTGCGCTGGAGAAGAGGTCCAGCGAAGCCATTATTCCCGACGAGATGGCTATGCTGACTTCTTTAAGTGCATCAGCATTGAGCATATCCGATCTGACCGGACTTGAGTTAGCCACCGGACTGATGTGGCTGAATCTTTCCAATAACGAAATAGTAGATTTGACGCCGCTGTCTGGCTTGACAAGTCTCACGACGCTAAAAATTTCCAGCAACAAGATTGTAGATGCGTTGCCGCTGTCTGGCCTGACAAGTATCACGCAACTGGATCTTGCCAACAACGGGATTGCCGATATATCGCCGCTGTCTGGCTTAACCAGAATGACATGGTTGAGTCTTGCCAACAACGGGATTGTCGATATATCGCCGCTGTCTGGCTTAACCAGACTGACATGGCTGAATTTTGCCAACAACGGGATTGTCGATATATCGCCTCTGTCTGATTTAGCCAGACTGACCTCGCTGAATCTTGCCCGTAACGAGATTGTGGACGTGACACCGCTGTCGAGTCTGGCTCAGCTGGAGAACCTGGATATTACGTACAACAAAATTATGGACATGTCGCCGTTGTTGGAGAATTCCAGCCTGGTTAAGGTCGACTTGCGTCACAACCCCCTCGACAACGACTCGGTCAACATCCATAGTATCACCCTCGAGGAAAAAGGGGTTTTGGTGTGGGTAACGGGAGTCGTAGTGGAATTTCCAGATACCACTCTTCGAGCCGTTATCGAGCGAAATTTGGGGAAGAGTGCCGGTGAAACTATCACCGCTGACGAATTTGGGGAATTGACTTCGCTGAATGCTTCTTATTCAAATATTATAACCGATCTGACCGGACTTGAGTTCGCCACAGAGCTGACGAAGCTATATCTTGTCTCCAATAATATTTCTGATGTATCGCCGCTTACGGGATTGGTTAAACTGAGGGAGTTAAGGCTAGCCCAGAACCGGATTGTAGATGTGTCGCCACTATCAGGTTTGATTGACCTGGAGGACCTGAATCTTGCCAACAATGAGATTACTGACATCTCACCATTGTTGGAGAATTCCGGCCTGGGCGAAGGCGATAGGATTGACTTGCGCTACAATCCTTTAGATGACGACTCAATCAACATTCATGTAACCACACTTGAAAAACGAGGTGTTAAGGTGTTGGTCACTGGACCTGCCGTGAACATCCCGGATGCCAACCTTCGAGCCGTGATTGAGCGTGTGTTGAATAAAAAGACCGGTGAGACAATTTTTACGGATGAAATTGCGGGGTTGACCAGGCTGCCTGCTGAGTCGTTCGGAATCACTAGTCTGACCGGGCTTGAGTTCGCCATTGGACTGAGATCACTGTTACTTAGCGACAACGAAATTATAGATTTGTCGCCATTGTCGGGTTTGAGTGAGCTGACGGGGCTGTTTCTTTCCACTAACCAGATATCGGATTTGTCGCCACTGTCGGAATTGACCGGGCTGAAACAACTGAATCTTTCCACCAATCAGATATCGGAATTATCACCGCTCACGTTATTGACTGAGTTGGCTGGTCTGGATCTTTCCAATAACCAGATATCGGAATTATCACCACTGTCGGGATTGACCGGGCTGAAACAACTGTATCTTTCCACCAATCAGATAACGGAATTATCACCACTCTCGTTATTGACTGAGATGGTTGGTCTGGAACTTTCCAACAACCAGATAATGGATATATCGCCGTTGTCGAACCTGACCAAGTTGACGCGATTGGAACTTGCCAACAATGAAATTGTAAACCTGTCGACGCTGTCGGACTTAACAGACTTGAATTTTTTGTACTTGTCACACAACCAGATAACGGACATTTCACCGCTGTCGAACCTGACTTTGCTGCAGCGACTGGAACTTGCCAACAACCAGATAACGGACATTTCGCCATTGTTGGAAAATATCGGCCTGGGATCAGGCTACTACGATCAAATAGACTTACGCCACAACCCACTGGATGACGACTCGGTCAACGTCCATAGAGCCGTCCTGGAGGGAAGAGGATTCAAGGTGTTGATAACCGGCCCCCCTGTGGAAATTCCAGACGCAAACCTTCGGGCTGCGATTGAGCGTGCGCTGGGGAAGGAGACTGGCGAAATCATCACAACAGACGAATTGGCGACGTTGGACCGGTTGTTTGCAGAGGAATCGGGAATAGCCGATCTGACCGGGCTTGAGTTCGCCACCGGGCTGACGTCGCTGAAACTATCCAACAACCAGATTACGGACTTATCACCTCTGTCGGATTTGATATTGCTTGTGGAACTGCATCTTTCTCACAACGAAATTGTGGACATTTCACAATTGACTAATTTGACAATGATGTTACGGCTGAATCTTGCCAACAATCAAATTGTGGACATTTCACCGTTGTCTGGCATGACAAAGCTGATATGGCTGCATCTTCCCAACAACAATATAATGGACATTTCACCATTATTGGAGAACTCGGGACTTGACGAATATCACTCAATAGACCTGCGTCACAACCCACTCAATGACGACTCGGTCAACGTCCACAGAGTCGCCCTCATGGAAAGGGGCATTCGGATTCAGATAACAGGCCCTGCAGTGAACATTCCGGATACCGCCCTTCGAGCCTTGGTGGAGTACCATCTGGGGAAGGATTCTGGTGCAATCATCACCACAGATGAATTGGCGTCGTTGAACCGGTTGTATGCAGGGGAATCGGGAATAGCCGATCTGACCGGTCTTGAGTTCGCTACCGGGCTGACCAGGTTGGTTCTTTCGGATAACGAGATAACGGACCTATCACCGCTGTCGGGTCTGGCTATGCTGCGGAAACTGTATCTTGCCAATAATGAGATCACAGAGGTATTGCCACTCTCAGGTCTGGTCGATCTGGATTGGCTTTACCTGCAGAACAACAAGATTGTGGATATATCACCGCTTTTGAGTCTGGTAAGTATTTATTGGCTGAATCTGGCCAACAACCAAATTGCTGACATATCACCGCTATCGGGTCTCTCTCAACTAGGATTGCTGATCTTGAATAATAACAAAATTGCTGACATTTCACCGCTTTCTGGCTTGACTGGGCTCAGGTCGCTTACTCTTGGAAACAACCAGATTACGGATGTATCCTCGTTGTCAGGTCTGACTACATTGAGGTGGCTGATTCTTCGAGATAACGGGATTACAGACTTGTTCCCCCTGTCAGGTCTGACCGGTCTGAGTCAGCTGGATCTTCAAAGCAACGAGATTACGGACATATCTTCCCTGTCTGGTCTGACCGGTCTGAGTCAGCTGGATCTTCAAAGCAACGAGATTACGGACATATCTTCCCTGTCAGGTCTGATCGGAATGAGACAACTGGATCTTCAAAGCAATGAGATTACGGACATATCTTCCCTGTCAGGTCTGACCGGAATGAGACAACTGGATCTTCAAAGCAACGAGATTACGGACCTGTGGCCACTGTCAGGCCTGTCAGGCCTGGAGTGGCTTTTTATTGCCGACAACGAAATTGCTGACATATCCCCACTGTCAGGTCTGACATACCTTGAATTGCTTCTCCTTCAGGATAATGAAATTTCGGAAATCTGGCAGCTGTCCCTAAATGCCGGACTGGACGAAGGCGACCTGGTCGATCTGCGCCACAATCCGCTGGATGATGATGCTACCTCGAATCACGTTCCCACTTTGGAAGGTCGAGGTGTCAGAGTGGCAATTGGAGATGAAGATCATGGCGACACGCATGACACTGCGACCCCATTGCAGATCGGAGGTTCGCAGCAGGGAATGATCGACACAGACTACGATGTCGACGTCTTTAGCGTTGTAGTCTGGTCTGCCACGGATGTCGTCTTATACACTTCTGGCGACCTGGAGACGGGTATTGCGCTCTATGACGCTGACGGGAGCTTCCTGGAATCCAGCTACAACCACATTTCACGCCGCTTCGAAACCGGGATTTACTTTGTCGAAGTGTACCCCCGGGAAGTCTACCAGGCGTCAGGACCGTACGAAGTCCATGCGTTTGGGGAACAATCTTTTATCTTTTGAAGGCTCTTAATCTGCCAATTTAAGTCAGAATGCCTGCAAATAATGGCGCTTTGGGCAGGATTGCAAACTCAGCCTGCATCACCTGATGTTTGTTCTGTTGGATATCGGCTGATCCCCGTTAAAGATACCCGTGGCAATCTCGTTGAGTATTGAAAGTACTGGATATTCAGTAAAAACACCCCTGATAACGTAAAAACAGGTAGAATGGCAGGTTCTGCATTTCCCAATTAATCCATGAGTGAATCCTTAGCGAAACCGGGTGGAGTACGTGTAGATCGTACACCTGCCAGCAACCGTGACCTGACCCAGGGGTCTATTTCCATCCACATGGTTCGTCTCACCAGCTTCATGATGCTGGGGATGGTCTCCTTTACAGTCGCCAGCCTTATCGAAACCGTGTATATCGGACAGGTCGGCACCAGCGCACTGGCTGCGGTGGGATTTACATTCCCACTCGTATATACACTTCAGGGATTTTCCATGGGCTTGAGTGTCGGGGCGTCTTCCGTGGTTGCCAGAACCATTGGAATGGGCGACAGGGAGAAAGTAAAACGCCTCGCTACACACTGTTTATTACTGGTGACGGTAGTGAGCCTGCTGGTTGGATGTGTATCGTATTTTTTGCTGGAGTCGATATTCAGTCTTCTGGGAGCGAGCGACGTGATTCTGCCGCTGGCAGTGGCCTATATGTCAATCTGGCTGATGGGTCTGCCGGTATTTACCGTGTCATTCGTTGGGACCACGTTGATGCGGGCATCCGGTGATGCAATTACACCGGGATATCTGATGGCAATTGGATCTCTCTTGCATGTGGCGATTGCACCGTTCTTTATCTTTGGAATAGGACCTTGTCCAGAGATGGGCCTGGAGGGAGCGGCGCTGAGCTTTGTTATTGCACGTTACATCAGCTGCATAATGATTGCGTACTGTTTTATTGTCAGAGACCGGATGATGCTATTTGATCTCACTGGATTCTTTGGTTCCTGCCGGGAAATACTGCATGTCGGTCTGCCCTCGGTGGCGACCAATCTCATCATGCCGGTATCCATGAGTGTCGTGACCCGTCTGCTGGCAGGTCATGGCGCGGTGGTTGTTGCAGGTTTCGGGGTGGCATCCCGTATCGAATCAATGCTGATAATGCTGATCTTTGCGGTGTCGATAAGCATTTCACCGGTTGTGGGACAGAACTGGGGCGCCAGACAATTTGATCGCATAAAGAAGGCCATGCGTATCTCCAATATTTTTGTGCTGTTGTGGGGCGGCATGTCCTACCTGATACTGATCACTTTTGGAGAATACATTGTCAGCATGATTAACGACGATCCAGAAGTTGTGGAAACGGCCTGTAATTATTTGCTCATAGGGCCTCTGTCGGTGGGATTCATGGGGGTGATGTCAATCGCCACTCATTCATTCAATTCTTTGGGCAAGCCTGTACCGCCATTGATTCTGTCGTTATTGCAGATGATTGTGGTTGGGATTCCCCTGGCATTGCTGGGTAACTATCTCTGGGGATACATGGGTATTTTTGCAGGACAGGTTCTGACAGCGATTTGTCTGAGTGTGGTAGCGTGGTATTGGATTCGTCATACCATCAATGTCAGAATTGCACGTTCTAGAATCCACAAGGTAACGCATCGGGTTTAGTATGGGTGTTTACATCGTCAAGCGTCTGTTGCTGATTCTGCCTACACTGTTCGGCATCATCCTGATAAATTTCGTCATTGTTCAATTTGCACCGGGTGGACCGGTTGAACAGATCATTGCCCAGGTGACAATGGGCAACGTATCCACAACTTCCAATATCAGTGGCGGCGGTGACAGTGGCGTGTCAGCGTCGACCGATGTCACTACATCAGCTCAGGAATTGGGGAGTTATGGGCTGGACCCGGACCTGATCGCAGACCTTGAGAGGCAGTTTGGATTTGATAAACCGGCTCACGTAAGATTTTTTACCATGGTGATCAACTATCTCCAACTTGATTTTGGAGATAGCTATTTTCAGGATAAACCGGTTATCGA
>JAPOOX010000108.1 GCA_026713185.1 Gammaproteobacteria bacterium | reverse complement strand
GTTTAGTTGTTGGCTTACACGCAACCAGGTTGATCTCTATACAGATTTTATAACCAGGCAGCCTTTGGTGTTGAGCCTGCTACTCAAAAGCCTGTTTTAAGGTATCCGAACTATTGCTTTGCCTCTATTGAATCGAGAGCAATCAATTCGCCGGTATTCAGCAATTTTGCGAACACTGAACCAGTCTCAACTTCACTCTGGCCGACATAAACAGCCATCCCAGCTTTCATGGCAGAAGATCGACCAAAAAAGGCTCTTGGAGCCTCGACCTTTAAAGCCAGGTCAGTTCGATAACCTTTTTCCCGAAGTTGTCTCGCTGTGTTCAGTGCCATAGGTTCCGCTTCTGGAGTCATATAGCCCACGGTAACTTCCGTCATTTGCTCCTTGGCTTGAGGACGATCTAATTCATCCAGCGTTTCACCTAGAACAACATCACCCATTCCCAGCCCGACACAGGGCACATCGGGTCCACCCAGGGATCTTAGTAAGTAATCGTACCGGCCACCGCCAAAAATTGACCGCATCTCCCCTACTCGGTCAAAGCCTTCGAAGACGATGCCGGTGTAGTAATCCAGACCGCGCACGATCGAGAGGGAAAATTCCATAAACGGGTCCAAACCCGCATTCACTCCGAACTGAAACAACTGTTCGAGATCTGCTATTGCTGTTGATCCTGGGGGTGCAAACTCTGCTGCTTCAGTCAACGTGCTTATCTCAAGTACCTGAACAGATGTCGTCACCTCGGACTCACTCAGACCAAGCTCAGAAAACCTTCTCTCAAGATCACTGGTAGTAACCTTCCCTTTTCGATCCAGAATCCGGCACCATTCCCTGTATTCCTCCGGCGGAAGGCCCAGTTTCGTATAGAATTCGTTCAGCAGGCTACGACTGCCAATCTTTACAACAAAATTCTCGGATCCCAGACCCAACGACTGCATGGCGTCAATTGCTGTCGAAAGCACCTCAAAATCCGCAACTACTGAATCAGCACCAATAATGTCAAGGTTCCACTGATAGTGTTCCCTCTTTCTTCCACGACTCATTCTTTCGTAGCGGAAACACTGCGCAATTGTTGTCCATTTCTGAACGGAGCTGAGGAGCTCGCGCCTGTTTAATATCATTCGTGCCATTGAAGGCGTAAATTCTCCTCGAAGAGAGATAGCACGTCCTTTTTTGTCCTCGAAGGCGTACAACTGGTCTGATATCTCTTCTCCAGCTTTCCTCTCAAGTAATTCAAGACTTTCGACGATTGGCGCGTCTACGAATTCAAAACCGTGCAGTAGCGCGGCATTCCTCCATGCCTGAAAGACATGTTCTCGCTTTCTATAGGTGTCGGGATAAAAGTCACGCATCCCGCGCGTAGGGCCATAATTCATGCTCATAAACTTAGGTAGATAGGTAATTTAAACCACATTTTCACGATAACGTAGAAGTATACACGGCGGGTAGTATTGAGAGAACTTCGCGTCGAATTAAGCGCACCAATGAAAGATGACCAATGGCTGATTAGTGGGGTCGGAGTAAAGTGCCGGAGTAAAACGCAACATTGCGACAAAAGCGGGACGTTTTACTCTGGTACTTTACTCCGACCCCGGAACCTTTTTTAAAACCGGACAATTAACGTGCTCTTAACAAAACCTGCATTCCGGGTTGCCCCGTTAATTCTTAATCTCTATAATCTGCCCGCCAACGAATGGGGACAGCTGAAGGTCACGTTTTGACTACTGTTTTTAACACGGCTGTTGCCAAAACAAAGATGCCTGCTGGCCGTATTGTTACAGCTCAGATAGTAGTGTCCTTGACGATCGCGGCATTGTGCCTGTTGATTGATACGGTTGCTGCCTGGTCGTCTTTGCTTGGAGGTTTTGCCTGTATCTGCCCTGGTCTGTACGCAGCCATCAGATTGAAAAAGGCTGTACATGCGGAAGAGGATTCTGGAGGAGGCTCTGGTTTAGGTCCGGTATTAATGGGCGAGTTGGGTAGAATCGTACTATCGGCAGTTATTTTTATTGTGGTTTTCATGACGGTAAAACCACTGAACGTGCTCAGTTTTTTTGGGACGTTCATAGTGTTGCAATTTTGTCATGTGCTGATTCCCCTCGTGGAATCACTGAGAATGCGGAAGATATTGTAGAACAGAAGCAGTAAAGCTGACTGTTTCAGGATAACTATTGGAATTTATGAATTTTTATGGCCGGCGATAACCCGACAACGCAGGAATACATCAACCATCATCTGACCAACCTTGTTTATGGCAAACGTCCTGATGGCACGTGGGATTTTGCACACAGTTCTCAGGAAATTACGGATATGGGTTTCTGGGCGATTCATGTTGATACCATGTTCTGGTCCATTTCACTGGGTGTGCTCTTTCTGGGTATCTTTTTACTGGTGGCCAGACGCGCAACTTCCGGTGTGCCGGGCGGATTGCAGAACGCGTGTGAGATGGCAGTGGAATTTGTTGAAGACAACGTTACACAGGTATTTGGAACCCGGCCCAATGCGCTCATCGGTCCGCTGTCCCTGACAATTCTGATCTGGGTTTTCCTGATGAATCTGATGGACCTGGTACCCGTAGACCTTATTCCCCGTGCGGCACAACTGGCGGGTGTGTCCCACTTCAAGGTTGTGCCCACAACCGACCCCAATGCAACCCTGGGTATGTCCATTGGTGTGTTCTTTCTGGTGCTCTATTACAACTTCAAAATCAAGGGAGCCACAGGGTTTGCACTCGGGCTGGTGACTCATCCCATACCGCACTGGAGCATGTACTGGTTCAACTTCATCCTTGAGATGGTTGATATGGTGACCAAACCAATGTCTCACGGCCTGCGTTTATTCGGTAATCTATATGCCGGGGAGATGATTTTTATCCTGATCGCGTTATTCCCCTGGTATGCGCAATGGCCCCTGTCATTACCCTGGGCACTCTTCCACATTCTCATCATCTGTCTGCAGGCCTTTGTATTCATGATTCTGACGATCGTGTATCTGACCCAGGCGCATGAAACAGGTGAGCACTAAGTAATTTGTAACTTTAACGTCATTAAGCAGGAGTAAGTAATGGAACAAGCAATGATTTATATTGCCGGTGGAATTCTGATGGGACTCGGCGCCATCGGCAGTGGCGTCGGTATTGGAATTCTTTCCGGTAAGTATCTGGAAGGTGTGGCACGGCAACCGGAATTAAAGCCAATGCTGATGACCCAGTTGTTTATTGCACTGGCCCTGGTCGACGCGGTGCCGATCATCGCGGTTGCCATCTCTCTGTACATGATCTTCCTGATAGCCGGGGCGTAAACAACGCTTTTCTATTGATGAACATAATTTTTGAGGTGAAATCAGCGTGAACATTAATGCAACTTTGTTTGGCCAGATGATTACCTTTGCTCTGTTTGTGCTTTTCTGCATGAAGTTTATCTGGCCTTTTCTGACCCAGGCGATGCGAGAGAGGCAGGACACCATACGGGAAGGTCTGGAAAACGCGGCCACCGCCGAGAAACATCTCGAACAGGCAAATCAGGCGGCCGATGTTGAACTTGAGAAAGCCAAAACGCAGGCGGCTGAGCTGATCAATCAGGCCAGAAACCGGGCGAATCAGATTATTGAAGAAGCGAAAGGCCAGGCGCACGAAGAGGCAGATCGCATTATCCAGGGGGCGCAGGCCGAGATCGATCAGGAAATCAACCGTGCCAGGGAGGCGCTTCGTTCCCGGGTGAGTGATCTGGCTGTCGAAGGTGCGGAAAAAATACTGGAAAACAGCATCGACAGAAATGTCCATGAGCGCATGCTGAATAATCTGTCGGCACAACTGTAACGGATTGACTATGGCGGAAGCGGAACTTGCAACAATAGCACGTCCCTATGCCAGGGCGGCATTTGCCTATGCAGTGGAACAGAATAATGGCCTGGATGACTGGTCTGGATTACTGGCGGCTCTGGCCTCGGCAGTGGGACAGGATGTCATCCGGGAAAAACTGTCCGACCCATTGCTGACGCGACAGGAAGGTGCAGGGGTACTGATCAAATTGTTTGACAGTCAGTTAAATGAAAATGTACGCAATTTTATCAGTGTGTTGGCGGAATACGGCCGGATTGAATTACTTCCGGAAATCATGCAGTTGTTTGAGCTGATGAAAGCCAACCATGAAAAAACGGTTAACGTCGAAGTCACCAGTGCTTTTGAAATGTCTGATAGCGAAGCGTCACGATTGTCAGAATTCATGCAGGGTTATCTGCAGCGCAACATCAAGCTCACCACTGATATTGATGAAGACCTGCTGGGCGGTGTTGTCGTCTGTGCAGAGGATACGGTGATCGATCATTCAATAAAGGGAAGACTGAGAAAACTCTCTCAGACATTAAGACAGACTGGTCCTGAATGAACAGGCAGCTGAAAGTGAAAAAAAACAGAACATGAGGCATCAAACATGGAACAACTGAATCCTTCCGAAATCAGCGAAATCATCAAGCAGCGAATTGAACGCCTTGATGTATCTGCGGAAGCCCGCAACGAGGGAACAATTGTCAGTGTATCTGACGGTATTGTCAGAATACATGGCCTTGCGGATGTTCAAAATGGTGAAATGATCGAATTTCCGGACAATCTTTTTGGCCTGGCACTGAATCTGGACAGGGACTCCGTGGGTGCGGTGGTTCTTGGAGATTACAAACCTCTGAAGGAAGGTCAGACGGCACGTTGTACGGGTCGTATTCTGGAGGTGCCTACCGGTCCGGAATTACTGGGCCGTGTCGTTGATCCTCTGGGCAGGCCAATTGATGGCAAGGGACCTGTCAATGCAACGTCATTTTCTCCCGTGGAAAAAGTCGCACCGGGTGTTATCGACAGACAACATGTGGACCAGCCGGTACAAACCGGTCTGAAGTGTATCGATTCGATGATTCCGATCGGCCGCGGTCAGCGCGAACTGATTATTGGAGACCGGCAAACAGGCAAAACCGCTATTGCCATTGATACCATCATTAATCAGCAGGCATCGGGGATCAAATGTATCTATGTCGCCATCGGTCAGAAGCTTTCTTCGATTGCCAATGTCGTCAGAACCCTTGAAGAATACGGTGCGATGGAAAATACCATCGTGGTGGGAGCAGGCGCCTCTGATCCGGCGCCAATGCAGTATCTCTCCGCCTATTCCGGTTGTGCCATGGGCGAGTACTTCCGTGACCGGGGCGAGGATGCACTGATTATCTATGATGATCTGACAAAGCAGGCCTGGGCATATCGACAGATTTCATTGCTGTTACGGCGGCCGCCCGGACGGGAAGCCTATCCTGGAGATGTCTTCTATCTGCATTCCCGTTTGCTGGAAAGAGCTGCCCGTGTCAATCCCGAATACGTTGAAAAATTTACCAACGGAGAGGTCAAGGGTCAAACGGGTTCGTTGACGGCACTGCCGATCATCGAAACCCAGGCGGGTGACGTATCCGCCTTTATACCGACCAACGTGATTTCAATTACCGATGGGCAGATCTTTCTGGAAACAGACATGTTCAATGCCGGTAACAGACCAGCCATGAATCCGGGTATTTCCGTATCCCGGGTAGGTGGTGACGCTCAGGTCAAATTCATGTCAAGAATCAGCGGCGGCATCAAAATAGCGTTGGCGCAATTTCGTGAGCTGGCAGCATTCTCCCAGTTTGCATCCGACCTGGATGAAGCGACCCGGCGGCAATTGGCTCATGGTGAACGTATATCCGAGCTGATGAAGCAGAAACAGTATGCACCGATGACCGTGGCGGATATGGGCGTAGTCCTGTTTGCGGCCAACGAGGGTTATCTCGTTGATATCGAGGTGGACAAGATACTGGACTTTGAGTCTGCCCTGCTTTCCTACATGAATTCGGAACATGCTGATTTCATGGCGGAAGTCAATGAGCAGGGTGCTTATACCGATGATGTGGTCAAGGCATTGACCAGCGCCATAGAGACATTCAAAGCAACCCAGACCTGGTAAGACGCAATGGCAGGAACAAAAGAACTCCGCAAACAGATCGCCAGTATCAGTAACACTCAAAAGATTACCAGCGCGATGGAAATGGTAGCGGCCAGCAAGATGCGGAAAGCGCAGGAACGAATGGCGCGCGGTCGCCCGTACTCTGATCAGATCCGGTCGGTGATCGGTCATGTGGCAAATGCATCCGCAGAATTCAGACATGGTCTTATGGTGGAGCGGGAAGTCAGGAGAGTGGGTTATATCGTCGTTACCACAGACAAGGGGCTGTGCGGTGGATTGAATATCAACCTGCTCAAGACGGTTGTCAATGAACTCAAAAAGTGGTCAGAAGAGAATATCGAAGTGGACCTTTGCCTCATTGGCAACAAGGGCTCCCAGTTCTTCAGAAGTTATGGGGGGCGTGTTGTTGCCGCCAGCAGTCACGTGAGCGAAACACCGGCGATGAGTGATCTGATCGGCAGTATCAAGGTGATGCTGGATGCATTTGAAGAAGGCGCCGTGGACAAGATCTTTCTTGCCAACAATGTGTTCGTCAACACGATGATCCAGTCTCCGACGGTTCGGCAACTGGTACCACTTGACCCGGATGAGGACGACAACCTGAGACATCGCTGGGATTACATCTATGAACCGGAAGCACGGGATCTGGTAGAAGGCCTTGTGACGAGATTTATTGAGTCCCAGGTATATCAGGCTGTCGTGGAAAACGGCGCCTGTGAACAGGCAGCCAAGATGATTGCGATGAAAAACGCAACGGAAAATGCCGGGGAGATGATCGAAGAACTGGAATTGATCATGAATAACGAAAGACAGGCGGCAATTACCCAGGAATTATCAGAAATTATTGGCGGCGCGGCGGCTGTTTAGGTCAGCGTTGAATACAAAGATCAGGGATATAGAGGAATAACAGATGAGTAGTGGACGAATCGTATCGGTCATTGGTGCGGTCATTGACGTTGAATTTCCGCGTGACCAGGTTCCACAGGTCTATGACGCACTGAGTGTGGATGAAGCCGGGCTCACGCTCGAAGTCCAGCAGCAGTTGGGTGACGGTGTTGTGCGTACCATCGCCATGGGAAGCTCTGAAGGCATCAGCCGGGGATTGCCGGTCACCAATACCGAAGCACCAATCTCGGTACCTGTCGGGGAAAAGACTCTGGGACGAATCATGGATGTTCTGGGTAATCCCATAGATGAACAAGGGCCGATTGGCGAGCAGGAAAGAAGACCGATCCACCAGAAGCCGCCGTCATTTGAGGAACAGGCAGGCGGACGGGACCTGCTGGAAACAGGGGTCAAGGTCATAGATCTGATCTGTCCATTCGCCAGGGGCGGCAAGGTTGGGTTGTTTGGCGGAGCAGGCGTCGGCAAGACCGTGACCATGCTTGAATTGATTAACAACATTGCCAGGGAACACAGCGGTCTTTCTGTATTCGCCGGAGTTGGTGAGCGAACCCGGGAAGGGAATACCTTCTATCATGAAATGCAGGAAGCGGGTGTACTGGACAAGATCGCGATGGTATTCGGACAGATGAATGAACCGCCAGGCAACCGCCTCAGGGTAGGCCTTTCGGGCCTGACCATGGCCGAGAAGTTCCGGGATGATGGCACGGATGTATTGTTGTTTATCGACAACATCTATCGTTATACCCTGGCGGGTACCGAAGTCTCGGCCCTGTTGGGACGTATGCCATCCGCAGTGGGATATCAGCCGACACTGGCCGAGGAAATGGGAGTGTTACAGGAACGTATTACAACCACAAAGTCCGGTTCCATCACTTCCGTACAAGCGGTCTACGTTCCTGCGGATGACCTGACAGACCCTTCTCCGGCGACAACGTTTGCCCACCTTGATTCAACAGTGACATTAGCCAGGGAAATCGCGTCTCTGGGTATCTATCCGGCCGTTGATCCTCTGGATTCCACGTCCAGGCAACTGGACCCGCTGGTGGTGGGTGAGGAACATTATGATGTTGCCCAGGGTGTCCAGGGTGTTCTTCAGAAATACAAGGAACTCCGCGATATCATCGCGATCCTGGGTATGGACGAACTGTCTGAAGAAGACAAGCTGACGGTATACCGGGCCCGCAAGATTTCCCAGTTCTTCTCCCAGCCAATGCATGTAGCAGAGGTGTTTACCGGACAGCCAGGTGTTTATGTCCCACTGGCGGATACCATTCGCAGTTTCAAGGGGATTCTTGAAGGTGAGTTTGATGACCTGCCGGAAGGTGCATTCAGTATGGTCGGCAGTGTTGAGCAGGCTGTAGAAAAAGCGAAGAACCTTTAGAGAATATCCCATGGCTGCTACAGTACTTTGCAGGATCGTCAGTGCGGAAAAGGAGATTTACGCCGGGCAGGTGGAGATGGTTATTGCCACCGGCGCCATCGGAGAACTGGGTATTATGCCGGGCCATACTCCTCTCTTGACCGGCGTCAAACCAGGACCGGTAAGGTTAGTGCTGGAAGGTGGTGAAGAGGAAATTTTCTTTGCCTCCGGTGGTTATCTTGAAGTACAGCCGACGGCCATCACGATTTTGGCCGATACCGCACTGCGCGCTGATGATGTTGACGAAGCAGCGGCGCTGGAGGCGCAGCAGAAAGCAGAGAAGGAACTCGGTGACCAGCGTTCCGATGTGAACTTTGCCAGAGTGGCGGCGGACTTGCAGGAGCAGGCAGCGATGCTGCGCACTGTACGCAAACTCCGTGAAGGTAAACAATAGTTTCCTTCGATTTTCCGGAGTACCGCTTTCTGTTTTCAGTGTTGTCCTGGTTGCCGTCAGTAACAACCGGTAGAGAGTAACCCGCCAATCTTCTATACTAATCCGCAAAGACTCTTATCGAGTCTGAATCGACAATAAAATTCACCGAGACCTGTATGCTCCTACCGGATAAGGAATGACAAATCCGCTATTGGAAGTCTGTATTCTTGCGGCAGGCAGGGGCACCCGTATGCAATCCAGGGTCCCAAAAGTCATGCATCAACTCGGAGGTAAACCACTGCTGGCCCATCTTCTTCAGACGGTACAAAGACTTGAACCGGCAGTAATCCATGTTGTCATTGGTCCGGAAGGAAAGAAAGCACAGGAAATGTTCGCCAATTCTGGCGTGAACTGGGTTACCCAGCGGGATCGACGCGGTACAGGACATGCCGTACAGCAGGTTATGCCCGCGGTGGGCGCGAATTCAAAATTACTCATCCTGCCAGGAGACGCTCCGCTGGTCAGTTTCGAAACCTTGTCCGCACTGATCAGTGTGGATTCAGTGTTTACCCTGTTGACTGCTCTATTGGATGATCCATCGGGGTATGGCCGCATAATCCGCGGAGATTCAGAGCTTGTGGCGGCTATTGTTGAAGACAGGGACGCAACAGAAGAGGAAAAGGGCATTCATGAAATCAACACCGGAATGATGGCAGTACTTGCCGGTTATCTGGCAACCTGGTTGCCCCGGTTAACGGATGATAACGTTCAGCAGGAACTGCTGTTAACTGATATTATCGCCCTTGCCGTTCAAGACAACGTGTCGGTTAAAACTTTTGTTTCCAATGATCCTCTGGAAGTTTCCGGCATCAACACTCAGGAACAACTCGCTGCCATGGAACGGGCATTACAATGTCGAACCACCTTGAGCGATACTGGTGCAGGATCAGCCAGGAACAGGGTCAAGTAGATGTGTGGAATAGTCGGTGGAGTAACACAACGCAATGTCGTTGGTATTCTTCTGGAAGGCTTGCAGCGTCTGGAGTATCGGGGTTATGACTCCGCCGGACTGTGTGTCCTGGACCCGGAAAACAACCGGTTAACACGAACCAGACGGGTGGGTAAAGTAATTGAACTCAAGAATGCCTGTTCCACGCTGGACCATCCGGGTCGGGTTGGCATTGCGCATACCCGCTGGGCGACTCACGGAGAAAAAACAGAAACCAATGCACACCCGCACCTGTCCAGCGACCAGGTCAGTGTTGTTCATAATGGCATCATAGAGAACCATGAAATCCTGAGATCGGAACTGATTGAACTGGGTTACAGATTTACTTCGGAAACCGATACTGAGGTGATCGCCCATTTGCTGCACCGTGAAGTTTCCCTGGCCGGCAACTTCAGACAGGGAGTTCACAATGGATTAGCCAGACTGGAGGGCGCCTATGCTCTGGCCGTCATGCATTGTGCGTATCCGGATACCCTGATTGCTGCAAGACTGGGCTCCCCGTTGGCGGTTGGCCTGGGCATTGATGAGAACTTCATAGCGTCGGACTACCAGGCATTGCGCCCGGTAACAGACCGTTTCATTTTTCTTGAAGAGGGTGAAGTGGTCGAAGTCACGGCTGCAGATGTATTATTTTTTAATTTTGACGGGCAATCTGTCGAACGTCACAGCGTAACAATCGACGACACACGGGAAGCGTCGGACAAAGGCAACTTTCAACATTACATGCTGAAAGAGATCTATGAGCAACCGCAAGTTTTTGCAGATACTCTGGAAGGAAGGATCGCAGATGGTCATGTTCTGGAAAGGGCATTCGGAACAGGCGCCAGGGACATTTTCTGCCGGGTTAAAGCGATTCAGATTATCGCCTGCGGCAGCAGCTACTATACCGGGCAGATAGCCCGGTTCTGGTTTGAACAGATTGCCGGGATCCCCTGCAATGTGGAGATTGCCAGTGAAATTCGCTATCGCAGCGTGGCGGTTTTACCGGGCACTCTGCTGGTCGCTATTTCTCAATCCGGTGAGACGGCGGATACGCTCGCCGCCCTGAGATCTGCCACGCACAAGAACTATGTGGGAAGCCTTTGTCTTTGTAATGTACCCAACTCTACGCTGGTACGGGAATCAGATATTGCCTTCATGTTGAATGCAGGTGTCGAGATTTGTGTTGCTTCCACCAAGGCAATTACCAACCAACTGGGGGATTTATTGCTGCTCGTCCTGGTACTGGGACGCTACCACCATATGGATGATGCAACGGAAAGGGAACTCGTGAGTGCACTGCAAGGCGTACCGGCACTTCTGGCAGAAGTACTTACACTGGAAGATCAGATAATGATTATGGCGGAGTCCTTCTTCGAGAAACAACATGCCCTGTTTCTTGGCCGCGGTTCCCATTATCCCGTTGCCATGGAGGGTGCATTAAAGCTGAAGGAAATCTCCTATATCCATGCCGAAGGATATCCTGCCGGAGAATTGAAACACGGCCCACTGGCCCTGGTTGATGTTGATATGCCTGTTGTTGCCGTGGCTCCGGGAGGAGAACTTCTGAAAAAGCTCAAATCCAATCTTGAGACAGTAAAGGCGCGTGGTGGTGAGTTGTTTATCATTGGTGACGAACATTTTGCGGGTGATGAAGGCACCCATATGTTGCAGATGCCGTCCTGCCACAGCGTGGTATCGCCAATTATTTACATCATTCCGGTTCAATTACTGGCTTATCACGTTGCCGTGTTCAAGGGTACGGATGTGGACCATCCCAGGAACCTGGCAAAATCCGTGACGGTGGAATAAGCATTGGACGTCAGCCGTATTCTTGACGATTTGAATGAGGCTCAGCGAGAAGCGGTAACGCTGCCTCTGGGGAGTTCACTGATTCTGGCGGGTGCGGGCAGTGGTAAAACCAGGGTCCTGACGCATCGTATTGCCTGGCTTATTCAGACAGAAGGCATCTCCCCCTACAGTATTCTGGCAGTGACGTTCACCAACAAGGCAGCTGCAGAAATGCGTGGCCGGATTGAAACCCTGTTGGAAATGCCGGTCCGCGGTATGTGGGTTGGCACATTTCACGGGATCGCTCACCGCCTGCTGCGCATGCATTTCCAGGAAGCGAAGCTGCCTCAGAATTTTCAGATTCTCGACTCGGATGATCAATTGCGACTGGTAAAACGCGTCATCACCGAGCAGGGAATAGATGAAAAAAAGTGGCCGGCCAGACAGGCATGCTGGTTCATCAACCAACAGAAGGATGAAGGCCTGAGATCACACAATATCGAAGATTACGGCGACATGTTCCAGAAACCCCAGTTGCAGATCTATCGAGCCTACGAACAAGCCTGTGAACGGGGTGGAATGGTGGACTTTGCAGAACTGCTGCTGCGAGCCCTAGAGTTGCTGCGTGAAGACGAACAAAGTTCCAGCAATACCTCTCTGCTGCGTCATTATCGGGAACGGTTCAGCGCCCT
>JAPOOX010000292.1 GCA_026713185.1 Gammaproteobacteria bacterium | reverse complement strand
CCTCAGCCAGGATTACGCCGTTACGTTTGGCAAATCCAAAGGGTAGTCGTTTTGTGGCATCCAAACTGTTTATCCTGTTCTACTCAAAATGGTAAATCGGCAGAGAAGTTGTGGTTATTATCGCACACCAGAGCCTGTGGCGTTTTACTGTTTTCTCGCGACCAGCCTCAAGGAGGTGCCGTGGTGCTGCGCAACACCCGGCGCGTGCGGCTACGCCCCGGATAAGCAAACTTCGGCGTAATCCACGCATGAACCAGCCCTGGACGAATCCCGTCCAGAGATGCGCTCGGTCGAAACTGTCACGCCCCGCTACGGCGCAAATATCACGGATCCCTGCCAAATTAGCACACTCGTGCAATATCCGGGTTAGTTCCTGTCCAGAAAGTCGACTTCCGAGAGATATAGTTGCGACATTCGCATATTGTTGGTTTAAAAATCTACGGCTTGACAGGAAGTAATCACCGCGGTGTTGAATTCCCGGACAGGAACGAACCAAGTCCTGGTCTGGTCAAGTCCTTTCACTGCGGACTATTTCGTATGTCGCTGACAGCAATGAAATGAGTAATAAGATTGCAACGGGTAATAATCCAAACTGAACGAACGGAGTGACCCCGGTGGTACCGATCAAGGTAGCAGTGAGTATTTTCGGGACAAACCTCGGCAGTGCTTCGCCGATCTCTCCATTTGACCGAATAAAGGCGGTTGGACCATCGTTTGAAACGCGCAGCACGTAGCGGCCGGTTTCAAGTGCCCGCATTCTTGCAATTTGCAGTTGCTGCCAGGCTCCATGTGTGTCCCCAAACCAGGAGTCTTCGCTGATCGAGACGATGAAGTCAGCCGCACCGAGATAACGATTTATCATATCCGGATAAGCAATCTCGTAGCAGATTGTTATGACAGGATTCAAATTGCCCAATCGCATCAAGTTCATTCTCGAGTTACCCCTTGTAAGAGACGACTCAGGGAAGTCGAGTTGCTCCAACATGGATCGAACAGGCCAAAAGTCAGGCGTGTACTCTCCGACAGGCACTAACTGTTGTTTTCGATAAGATGTAACACCACCGTTAATCGCAACCGCTGAGTTGTAGGTATTTGTATGTGGTTCCAGACCCGTTCTTTCAAAGGCGCCCAATATCAGTGGCGCGCCAGTTTTTGCCTTAAGTTGCTGCAGCTCGGTTTTAACGCCCTGGAAACTGCCTGGGATTGCTGTCTCGGGCCAAATTACGAGGTCGACACTGTCGACATTGCGCGTCAAACGCACATACTTCTGTACAATTTTTTCTGTAGCATCCGGCTTGAATTTCTCTTTGATCGCCACGTTTCCCTGAACCAGTGCAACTTCATGGGTTGAATTTTCAGTTGTCCAGGAAACACCGGACATTACGAAGCCTGATAACCAGATCACTACAGTTGCAATGCCCGGAATATACTGTTTATGAGCCAGTGACAGCAGTGAAACTGACGAGAATACAGCAAGATAGCTCACCAACCATACACCACCTATAGGTGCGTAAGAGGATAATGGTGTATCTATAAAGGCATAGCCGAGGTGTAAAAATGGGAAGCTGAATCCAATAGAGAAAGACAGGCAGATTTCAAGCAGGCAACAACCTGAAGCGAAAACTGCTGCATTGAGGATCCAATTTCGAAAGTTCTGTGCGAACAGAGCGACCAGTGAATACAACATGGCCAGAATCAGAACCAATATGGAAAAGAGCAGGCCACACACGAATACGTCAGTGTCGGAGTAGTCCAGCATACTTGGCAGAATCCAACTGGCGCCGAAGAAGTACTTTCCAATTCCAAACAAAAAACCTCTGAACCAGACTTCCCTTAGACTCTTCTCCTGATAAATTGTGTAATAAAAAACCAGTATGGAGATGGTTGCAATCGGCCAGATTTCAAACGGCGCAAATGCCAACGACAGGCTGGCGCCAGCGAGCAATGCAGCAAATCGTTGAAGGTTTCTGAATACTGTTACTGACATCATCTATTGTTGAAGTGACTGTGTGCATTCCACAGCCTCCTAATATGGGTCCGCACTGATATTTACAGCTCGTTCGAAAACAAGCAGTGTATCCACGTCATCGGATACAAGAAAGTAGACATAGTTGTTATCCATACTGGTCACTGCATTCGATGTCAGACCAGCTTTGAACCTGATTCCACGCAGTGAATTGTTGAATCTGTCGGTTTTGAAATTGGTAATCATGTCAGTCACTGCCAATTCATTGTCCGTACTCAATTGCACCGTCAACAAGGCATCATTACAGAGAATGTCAATTGCATCACCATCACCGTGCAACCCAACAGGAAGGCAATTTGCATAACGGTCTTCGATGGGAAATTCCTCAGTGGTACGGAACGGTGGAGCAGAATAAATGCTGTTCAAGCCTGCGTAATATGACGAAATACTGTCGACCAGCGCCGGTTCGGCGGCATTTTGAGAAATATCGTAGACCGCAATAGTCGGTGCTTTACTACCGGCAACAAATACCAGTTCACTTGAACTGGATACCATCAGATGACTATCCTCCCAATCGTACGAGTAGCCAAGTCTGTCGTTTACGTTTTGTACGGATGCCAGTGACAGGTCACTGGTATCGGAGTTGCGTCTCAAGGTTACAAGACCGTCATCAGTTGAAATGTAAATGAAAGTGCTGCCCGCACTGAATGCAAAACTATCGGTATTTTGCAATGCCGGAACATCGCTTCGACTTATTCGTTGCGATGATGTAAAGACACACATTTCATCCCGCGTGAATACATCCAGACTGTTACCTGAATATCTTTCTCTCAATACGTATAAATGACTTGAATCTGGATCATTGGCCACTTGTACCACATCAAATAGTGTACTTTCTTCAAGGTCGGTACACTTCGCTGCGATTCGGCTATTGTTTTCCTCCTTGAACTCAAAAATGGATCCATCTGTTACCACGTAGAGTTCATTGTTATTGGAGTCCCAATGTACGATGCCATCTTCAAGTCCTGAGACCGTATTACCCGAATTATCAACATAAGGAAAATTTGTCAGTGAAACACTTCGGATGGCGCTATCAACAGAAACAGTCAGTTGGTTCAGTCCGGTGATTGAATTCAGATACAGTTTGTCGGAACGTGGGTCGATTGTAATGCTCCGAAATTCCTCCAGGTCTGCCACCGTATTACCTGGTGTACGTCCGTAACTCACAAAATGCGAGTTGTACCTCAGCCAGGCTGGAGCGCCTGCAGCATTCCAACTGAAACCCGTATCCTCGAAAGGATCCAGTGAATTTTCCTCTCTCAGTACAATTTGAATTTCATAGTTTGTGTTTTCAGTGGCATAGAATGTGGTTTTCGGAACGCCATTCAGAACGTAACTCCGGTCGCTGGTACCGATGAGCACATCGTCACTGATGACCCCAAGTACGTTGTCAACGCTACGTTGGTCATACGTTTCGTCAGCTGGTTTTTGCAGTTCGAACTGATACCATCCCGTCGCGGGCGCCTGCCATTTCCACCACAGCGAGTGAGTGCCGATTGAGGATAAAACATTGCCACGTCCTGCATTGGCGTACTGATGATTGAAAGAGACTTCACCATCTGAACTGGATGGTAACTGAGTGGCATTTACTCTTTGATCATTGACAGGTGTCGGTCCCCAGACAATTCTGACAGTGTAGGATTGAGTCCCGGTAAGGTCCCGGAATGAAGATCGTGGTACCACACCAAGTGCGAAATGGTAGGTCTCCCCCGCAGTGACATCAACGCTGAATTGGGTACCGCCTTCCAGGTAGGTAAGACTTTCAGGTTCGTCTCCCTGATATACGCTTAACTGTTGAATAAGACTATCAAAAAGAGAGAAAGTAAATTGACCACTGGTCTCTGGAATCCATCGCCACCAGAGTGTACCGACACCTGTTTCAATTGGTTCATCCGGTTCAACCGTACGTTCATCGCGAAAACTCACGCTGACCTCACCCGAATCCGATTGCAGTGTGTAGCCAGACGCAAAATTATCATTCTGAGCGTAATATCCTTCATAAGACGTCTCGTTCCAGGCAATCTCGTAATCGGTTATTCGTCCTCCACTGCCATCTGACAAGACAACAATATAGTAATCCTCACCTGCTTTAACCCGGACCAGTGTGGAGGATTGAGAATTTTCACTGTGCGGCATACTGGAAATACGTCTGAGACTGAGTTTGTTGTTACCACTGAATACAACCACTCTGGCCAGATTGTTGTTGTCGCTTGAGAATACAAAGTTGCCTGTGTCTGTAGCTGTCCATTTGAACCAGGTTGATTCGTTGTATATCCCCTCGTAATGCTCAAATACCTCAAGAGTTGACAGGTAGTTGGTACCTGTAATGCTGCCTTTAACACCACTGATTTCGGTTGCGTTGTCAAAGTCGTCGTTCGCGGGACTTTCTATTTCTTCTCTGAAGGACCATGTCATAGAACCTGGTTTTGCCGTGTTCGAGTGCGTGTAGACCTGCAGGAGATATCGTGTATCACCACTGACCTTTACAGTCCCGCGCACAGAGGATCTCTCTATATCGAATTGGTGGTCGATTAGCTCGTATCCATCCTCGCTGACTTCGAAGACATTGAAAGCAGTATCCCTGTCGGATAATTTAATTGTCAATTGCCGGCTATCCGAACCTGATGTGACGTCA
Organism: Gammaproteobacteria bacterium; assembly: GCA_026713185.1. Classification (GTDB taxonomy): domain Bacteria; phylum Pseudomonadota; class Gammaproteobacteria; order Pseudomonadales; family Azotimanducaceae; genus UBA7455. The sequence goes on along the minus strand of JAPOOX010000292.1, from coordinate 5,019 downwards.
TACCAAACACTGTTATGTATTGAAGAATCACTGAACTCATCCTGTAGATAGCCTGTACCAGTGCCGCTAAAAAACTTTTTTACACCCCCATCAGCATCGGGTTCACGATTTGACATGAGTTCTCCAGCTTCACGCGTAGCAAGCAGTAGATCAAACTCAACAGTTCCTACTTGAGAATCCAGAATGATGGCATCCGCCAGGTTGTCATTGTCAGGTTGCTCAGCATGCTCAGGAACAGGAACAGGATAGCGATTGCTGTTACTGACATTGACGTCAACCGGGACCATTGCTGATGTGCCGTTCCAGGAAGTAACGACAAAGTAAAGAGAATGACTGCGGTTTATGACACCTCTTGGAACGGTAATTCTGACATTTGAAGTTTCTACAGCTGATACTTCACCGATGGATAGCGGGTATAACATATTCTTGCCTGCAAATTCCTGATAAGTGCCGTCCTGGTGTTCGGCGCCACTTATGTGTTGCCAAACTCCATTTCTATAGTTTCCGCATTCAGATGAAGAGTCAGAACGGCATTGCAGGTGAATGGTCGTACCGGAAGAGACGAATTCATCGACTGAGACCTCCAGGTCAACCGAGAATGACTGGTCTGGGTCGATGGTGATATCTGATGCTGATGCAGTGATTGCCAATTGAGGCGTATCGTTCGGAATTATCTGCCATGCCAGACCGACTTGCGCAGGGTCGGTAAACTCATTGACCGTGACCACACGAATTTCATGTTGCCCGGCCGGGGGGTCCTTGATCAACAGCCACTCGGCATTATCGATAGAAGACTCGGAAGAGTATTCCCCGCAGGCACTTTCCTGGCAGTCGGAATCGACGTCAAGATAGAGGTCTAAATTTGACAGCACAGTGTCGCCGAAGACCAGAGCTGCAGGTTCGTTCCAGCTTACGGCGATATCGAGCCGTGCTGTGCCTTCTGGCACATTGATGGGTTGCACGATTTCATCGTCAACTGTTATCTCTGCCGAAACCTTGCCACCATCCTCAGTAACGCCATTGATAGTCACTAATCCCAGGCCATATTCGGTCTGAAGGGTACCAGGACCTTCGGTGTTGTTCTCCGGGAATCCTGTTTTTAAGCCAATCCACGGACGTGGTTTGATTGCCGTGGCCATAAGATATGCACGCGCCAGGGCAGGTGATTGACGAATCGCAGCATCTTCGCCTGCAAGCAAAGCCACAATGCCTGCAGTCGCCGGTGTTGCCATGCTGGTACCACTATAGACCTGATATTCGTCTCGACTGCCGCCGCCTTTAACTGAATTGACAAGACTGCCAGGTGCAACGACATGGGGTGACAATCGCAGGTCTGTCGTTGGTCCGTGGCTGCTGTAGCTGGCGATCACACCAGAGTCTGATATGGAACCGACCGCAATTACATTTTTCGATGAGGCCAGGTCTGACAACCCGTCTGATCCCGAATTACCGGCTGCAATCATATAATGCTGATTGCTCTCATAGATCGTTGCGTCCAGCTTGCGATTGAGCAGTGACTTGCCATTAACAACGGGTTCGTTGGCGCCAAGACTGACATTCAACACTCGTGGTGGCGCCGCAACAATGGCATCCTTACATGGATCATCCGCAGCCATGAATTCAACCGAATTGAACAGCATCGTTAAATCGCCGCTACCGCTTTCGTTCAGGACCTTTGCAACCCGAATGTCCCTGGCGCCTGGCGCCACACCTGTCAGATTGGGATTTATTTTGCCTTCGCCAGCAAAGATTCCACTGACATGACTACCGTGGTCTGCAATATCTACCAAGACATCAAGCTCCTGTCTGAATTCGTTGAAGACAAAGTTACCGGCACAAATGTTTTTATTGGCAAAGTCTGCGTGTAAAGAATTTAAACCGGTATCGAGAACACCAATGGGTATACCTTCACCGATTTTGCCCGAACTTGAGAATCCCCCATTTGAATAACTGTAACTGCGAAGGTGGTCAACTCCCAGTACTGCGACTGAGGAATCCAGGAAAGCGTTTATGGAAGTATTGGCGGAGATCTCTTCAACAAAGTCACTGGCCAATACGTCGTCAAATGCTGAGGCGGGAACGTTAGCCCCATAGGAGCGAATATTGTCGTACCATCGACCCACTGTGACACCCATTGCATGCAATTGCTCCTTATACCTGGAATCTTCATCAGCAGTCATCACGGTGATGAATACCGGCAGTTCTTCACCAGGCGCCAATGCTTCAAATCTCGACATCAGGTTGGCTCTGTATTTTGTGTTCTCAGGCATAACACCAAATCCAACGATTCCATCAAGTTTGGCGATTTTCTGGAGTGAGCTATCAGAAGCGGGCAGTCTTGCTCTTGCATACAGACCAGTTATATCGAATATTTCCGCACCCAGAGGTTTAAGCTGATCATTGAGATGGGCACGGTTCTTACGCGGTTGTAATTGCAACCATCCGTAGGCCCAATTGCGCTTGCTCCTTGTGGCTGCGGTGAGAATTTGCGGGATGGCATTGGCAGGTTCCAGCCAATCGAATTCTGGTGTTACTGTTACAGCACTTGTCGTGTCTGAGTTGCGACGAATTATCGCGTTGTGGACTGAAATTTCGTTGTTTGTCTGTACCGGTGTTGATTTTGATTGTGAGGATGTTCCTGTCAATTGACCTTGTGTAACCACCCTGGTTTTTGTCGTCTCGGGCTGTGCGGTACCTAGTGAGAATGCAGTGTTGTACTCCAGTGCATTTTGTTGCTGCTTCTCTGAATCTGTCAATTCAACTCCAACATGTGCAGTTGACGAGAAGAACTGCACAGTAAGGGCTAATGTCACAATCAACACAGCAACGATCAGCAATGCTAAAGTAAATCGAATTTTAGAAATATTCATACCATTTCATTTAGGGACCAAGAGAGGAAGTTATTTTTAGACTGAACTTCCCGCCCGCCATTTTACCCTGTTATTTCGAGTTAAGTGCTTGATTCAGGCTTGGAAAGTGTGTTCAGAAGCCTGATATTAGTTCCCATGTAACGATGAAATTAAATGTTGCAATACAAATATTAATCCCCTATCTCATCACCCGCCCCACCGCGCTACAGCGCGAGGCGTTCAAACTCCTCGACGTGCGCCTCAAGCGTTCCCAGTAGCGCTCCCGTAACTTTGAAAATATATACCGAAAAACAACGAGTTAGATACAATATCCTCTCGAAGTTCAGTTTAGATTTAAACACATTGGTTGTAAGCGATCATACCACAGCGCGGCAAAATATCACACGATTAGAACTGTCCAACGCGACATGATGCTGAACGAAGGGGGTGATTCCAAGGCGAAGTGATGCTGAAGCGGGCGTGTCATATATCATTGGAGGATGATCGTGACACTACAGACCCATCGGCTACACACTATGGAGCAGGTTCGGGCCTTCGTCGAAGGCAACGAGGCTGTGGACTATAAACACCAGGATCGGGCGAGCGCCTACGCTTTTGTGAGCGAGTTGCTCGGTCGGCTCCGCTACCGGACATTGGGCAAGCGAGACAAGGGCACGGTGCGGCACTTTCTGTCCAGGACGACCGGCATATCGGTGGTCCAGATCGACCGTCTGATCCGACAGTGGCGGGAGACTGGCAGGATCAAAGACCGTCGCGGTGGCAATCGCGGTCGGCCGTTCGAGCGTCGGTACACACCAGCGGACATTCGGCTTCTGGCCACAGTCGACGAGGCGTTCGGCCAGATGTCGGGGCTGGCCACCTGCGAACTGCTTCGCCGTCAGCGCGAGGTGTTCGACGATGCACGCTTCGAACGACTGGCAGGCATTTCCAGCAGCCATGTCTACAACCTCCGGGCATCAAAGACGTACGTGGCCAAACGCACGGTATGGACGAAGACGCGTGCGGCAACGGTCAGCATCGCGCTACGTGCGGCGCCAGACCCGCAGGGGATGCCGGGGCACCTACGTGTGGACACGGTTCACCAGGGCGATCGGGACGGCGTCAAGGGTCTGTATCTGATCAATGTCGTTGACGAGGTCACGCAGTACGAATACGTGGGGGCCGTGCCAGGCATCTCGGAAAGGTTCCTGGTGCCGTTACTCGAAGCCCTGCTGTCGCAGTTTCCGTTCGCCGTGGCCGCGTTCCATGCGGACAACGGGTCCGAGTACATCAACCACCGCGTGGCAAATCTGCTGAACAAGCTGCACATCCAGAAGTTCACCAAGTCGCGGGCACGGCACTCGAATGACAACGCACTGGTCGAAGGTAAGAACGCGCATGTCGTGCGCAAGTGGTTTGGCCACGACCACATCCCGCAGCGCTTCGCCGGGATCGTCAACGAGTTCGCGCTGTGTGAGCTATCACCATTCCTGAACTACCACCGTCCCTGCCTGTTCGCTACCGAATACCGCGATAAAGGCGGCAAGGTGCGCCGTAAGTATCGACGACAGGACGTGACCACCCCCTACGACAAGCTGAAGTCTCTCCCCGACGCACAGTGCTATCTCAAGGACGACACCAGCTTTGATGAACTGGACCTACTCGCCTACGCAATGAGTGACCTGGACGCGGTCACGCGCGTCAATGATGCCCGCCGAGACCTGTTCAACGCCATTGATGCTGGACTACACCACGCGGCGTGACAACGGCTACAGGAAGTGGCGTGCGACTGTGCATTGGGTGACAAGAAGTAGCATGATGCCTGTTCGAGCCCGTGTGAAAAAGCTGCTGGACAACTCTGTAGTGTGTCGGAGGGCACCAGAGTTGCCCACAACTTTTGCACACTCGTTAATTTTGAACAACGTCTTACAGGGCTCAGAAGTGATAATTCAACATGCATTGGGTGGAGGTAAATGTATGCTGAAAAGCGGACAGATTAATTGTTTTAAAACCGGACATTTATAAATGTTGCTATCACTACCACGCTACACAAAATCATTGACCAGGGATGCAGAGTCCGCAATCATACCAACCACAACCAAACGACACGCAACTGAACAGAACACTTACGCCCCCTTCGTTCAGCATCATGTTCTCATTGGACAACGCT
>JAPOOX010000149.1 GCA_026713185.1 Gammaproteobacteria bacterium | reverse complement strand
TCTTTCATCGGATTCCAGATCAGCTATTTCTTCAGCAAGATTACGTTGACCAAGATCATAAGCCTCTACTTCACCTTCCAGGATGTCAATTTTACGCTCAAAACGGTCAAAACGACTCATTGCCTCTTCGATGTCAACATCGTGCAACTGACGCCTCACACCAATTCTTGATGTCGCGGTCTTGCTGCGGATGATCAACGCTTTCTGACGGGTCTTGGCATCCACCAGCTTCTGCTGCAGCTGGCTGATATCACCAGAGAGCTTCTCAAGATTGATATCGACCTGCTCAAGTTCGACCTCAATGGTCGTTGCCGCTTCCACAGTCACTGTCTTTTCTTTCAGCGCAGCTCTGGCAAGATCTTCACGTTCCTTGCTCAATGCCATCTCTGCCCTGCTGTCCCATTCTGCCGCTTCGGACTGCAGGCGTTCTATTCGTCGGCCCAGGTCCTTTTTATCGGCGATCAATCTTGCCGATCGGGTACGGACTTCCACCAGTGTTTCTTCCATCTCCTGGATGATCAGTCGAACCATCTTCTCAGGATCTTCCGCCTTATCCAGCAACACATTGATGTTTGCATTTACGATGTCTGTAAATCTGGAAAAAATTCCCATATTGTTTACCTCCTGTCTTGGATGGTAAGTAACAACTCATGAATCATGCCAACTTGACATGTTGAAGGTAACTCACTGTTATTCAAGTATTTTCTAAAAGTTAACGTTGTTAACGACCATACGACCAGTTATGATTACCACATCTTTTAGTGAATATCGCCAATAATGGGTAAAATGCGCCTATGAGCATGATACAACATACAGAAAGATTGTTGGGAGAATCACCTTCGTTTATGGAAGTACTCGATCTGGTTTCCCAGGTTGCTCCCTTGAGCAAACCCGTTCTCATTGTGGGTGAGCGTGGCACCGGTAAGGAACTCATTGCTTCCCGGTTACATTATCTGTCACAACGATGGGACCAGGAATACCTGAAGATGAACTGTGCCGCTATCAGTGAAACGCTTCTGGAGACGGAATTGTTCGGTCATGAAGCTGGCGCTTTTACCGGCGCATCAAAGATGCACCGGGGACGATTTGAACGAGCTGACCGCGGTTCCCTGTTTCTGGATGAACTGGCAAACACTTCGGCCCAGGTTCAGGAAAAACTGCTACGCATCATCGAATATGGAGAATTTGAACGCGTTGGGGGTAACAGGACATTAACCGCTGATGTAAGACTGATCGCAGCCACCAACGAAGATCTGCCCAGTCTTGCACGCAGGGGTAAGTTCCGCGAAGACCTCCTTGACCGGCTGGCGTTCGATGTCATCACATTGCCGCCTCTGAGAGCAAGACCAGAGGACATTCCCATTCTTGCTGAACACTTTGCCGTCAACATGGCGATGGAACTGGAGCGAGAGTACTTCCCCGGATTTACCAATGCTGCCCAGGAGGCACTGCAACGCTATCACTGGCCTGGCAACATCAGGGAATTGAAGAACACGGTGGAAAGAAGTGTGTACCGTTCAGGTTCCCCCGACGCAGCCGTGGATCTGATCAGCATTGATCCTTTCGAATCTGAATTCAGACCGGTACGTACCAATGAAGCCAAAACCACTGGAGAAGAAACAGTCCCGGAACCTGAATCAGGGACGGATACACCGTTACCGACAGGCAATGATTTTCCCATCGACTTCAAGAACAGCGTCCGGGAATATGAAATCAACCTGCTCAACAAGGCTCTCACAAAATCACAGTTCAACCAGAGGAAAACCGCCGAACTGCTGGGGGTAACCTACCATCAGTTACGGGGATATCTGAAGAAATACCACCTGTCAGGGAACTGATTAAAAAGCCTTCAGCGGGTGAAAATGAGCCTTCAGCAGCGCGTAAAACTTAATGTAATAGATTATAATATTAATATAACTATATGTATTTTATTAAATATTCAATCTGTCATCAGATTAACAGATTAGTCCCCAGAATAAGTAACTTCATTGATAATTGATATAAGTAAACTGTCCGCCGATAAGGATATAAGTAAACTGTCCCTCCTGTTATTCCCCTGTAAATACTGGCGGTCGTTTTTCCAGCATCGCGGTAATCGCCTCCTGGTGATCCCGGGTCTGATGGACCAGTGCCTGCAAAGAAGCCGACATTTCCAGCAGGGCATTCAGGGTAGAACTTTCTCCCTCGCGCAGCAGCTTTTTAGTCATCCGCAATGCTGTCGGAGGGTTGACTGCAATCCTGGCGGCAAGCTTGCGGGCGGCATTCATCAACTCATCCGGCGAAACTACCTCAGACACCAGGCCCCAGGCCAAAGCCTTGTCTGCAAGTACCGGTTCGCCGGTATACGCCATTTCATTAGCACGCGAACTTCCCAACACCCGCGGCAGGAACCATGCACCGCCATCTCCGGGTATCAACCCTACCTTGACAAAACTCTCTGCAAATATGGCTCTATCCGAAGCGATACGCATATCGCACATCATGGCCAGGTCGCACCCCGCACCTATAGCAGCACCATTTACCGCCGCGATAATGGGAACTTCAAGGTCGTACACCGCCCTGGGGATACGTTGGATACCGTTGCGGTAACCATCCCTCAAGTCTGATGGAGACCCGCCGAACATGCCCTTTTTATCGTGCATGTCCTTGATGTTACCTCCGGAACTGAATGCACTGCCGGCGCCGGTAATAATCGCTACGCGGACACTGCGATCGGCATTGATACGGTTACAGGCATCGACAATGGCCTGGACCATCTCGTCACCGGAAATCACATTCCTCGTTTCGTGACTGTTGAGGGTCAGGACCACAACGTGGTCCTCCTGTTCGTACAATAAGGGATCAGACATGGCGTTTCCCGGACTTTGTTACTGAAAAGCCCGAAACGTTACCACAAGCCTTGACGATGGGATAGAGCGCACCTGAGACTCGGTGTAAGATGCTCCTTTTATCAATTCTGGAGAATCAAATGCCAACCACCAATCGAACCGTCCATCTGAAATCTACACCACGGGGAATACCGGTACCTGATGATTTCGAAATCAGAACCACCGGGTTAGAGGACCCTGCAGATGGCCAGGTACTGATCCGGAACATCTATATGTCGGTAGACCCGTATATGCGGGGTCGTATGCGAGAAGCCTGGAGACCTGGGGATGCCCTGAGTGGCAACGCCATTGGAAAAATCATTGCCACCAACAACGATGACTACGCCGTTGGAGATTACGTTCTCAATCCGGCGGGATGGAGCGAGTATCTGATATCCGATGGCCGCGGCATCAGAAATGTGGACCCGGAACTCGTGCCACTGAGCACATACCTGGGAGTGATGGGCATGCCAGGCCTGACAGGCTACGGCGGCCTGCTGGTAACAGGAGAATTCAAAGACGGTGAGACGGTATTTGTTTCGGCCGCATCCGGCGCCGTTGGCAGTGTTGTGGGGCAGATCGCCAGAATCAAGGGAGGCAGAGCCATCGGCAGTGCCGGCAGTGACGAGAAAGTGGCGCAGTTGATAGAGGAATTCGGGTTCGATCATGCCTTCAATTACAGAACCGCGGACCCGCTGACCGAATTGCGTAAAGGCGCCCCGGAGGGACTGGACGTGTATTTTGAAAACGTCGGTGGCCCCCAGCTTGAGGCTGCGCTTTTCCACATGCGACCTTATGGACGAATTCCCGTCTGTGGCATGATTGCCCATTACAATGACAAAGTGGGGGCCATCACACCGGGACCCACGAATCTGACACAGATCATCTACAAGTTCGTATCCCTGAGAGGATTTGTGGTTTCCGCGTTCGAACCTGACCGGCCCAGGTTTCTACAGGACATGAGTGGCTGGATCAATTCAGGAGAAATGAAATACCACGAAACGGTTTTTGATGGTATTGAAAACGCTGTTGATGCTTTCATCGGACTCTTTTCCGGAAACAACAACGGCAAGATGCTGGTCAGGCTATCTGATGAATAGCTTTCCAGGTGAGTAATCCGGATGCATCGCTGAAATTCGGCATTCTCCTCGAGCCTTTTCATCCTACAAATGGGAATCCGGACTGTGCCCTGGAACAGGGTCTGGAATTGATTACCTTTCTGGATTCACTCGGTTATGACTATGCCTGGGTGGGGGACCATCATTCCGATGGTTTCGGAAATGCTGGTTTTGGAAATAATAGTACCGGGAATATCGAATCACCGGATGTGTTTATTAAAATGGCTGCCGAAAGGACACGTAACATCCGACTCGGCGCCTGCGTCTCGTCACTGTCCAGCCAACACCCATTGGTTCTGGCGGACAGAATCATGCAACTGGACCATGTGACCAGAGGCCGTGTG